>NZ_CP032683.1:2700000-3000000 GCF_001304615.2 Methanosarcina flavescens
TGTCCGCCCTATGGGCAGAACTGCAAGAGGTGTCCGCGGTATGACCCTTGACGGCCCTGACGACGAAGTTGTCAGCGTGGATCTTGTTGACGAGAACGCAACTCTCCTGACCGTTACTGAAAATGGCTTTGGCAAAAGAACTGAGTACTCCCAGTATCCTCTGCACCGCCGCGGCGGAAAAGGTGTGAAAACGATAGTCACCAGCGCGAGAAATGGCCCGGTTTCGAGAGTTCGGTCCGTAGCTCAGGATGACGAGCTTATCTTCACCAGCGCAGATGGCATAATAATCCGCATCCCGGTCAAAGATATCTCAATCCAGGGTAGAAACACTCAGGGTGTAAGGCTCATTAACCTCAAATCCGGCGACACAGTCGCAGGCGTGGCAAGAATCCAGAATGGAAAAGCCGAAGAGGAACTGAAACTCAAAGCCACCAGAGCCCGGCAAGCCGCAGAAGCAGCCTCAGCCGGCAATGAAACCGATCCTCAGGAAGACGAAGACGAAGAAGACTTTGAAGAGCCTGAAGAGTTTGAAGACCTCGAAGCCGCCGACGAAGAAGCCGAAGAAACCGAAAACGTTGATGAAGACGAGACCGAAGAAGTTGAAGAAGACTGAATAACGCAAGCGGGTGAAGAGAAATAACTTTTCACTCAAACTGCTGCCGGAATAAAGATTTTTTTGGGGATTGATTTCCGGCGGCGGTGTTTTTGTCCGGAGGGGAGCCGGGCGGAGATTTATTTCTCGAGGTGGGCTTTTTAAAATTGATTTTTCTGAGACTGAGTACCGGAAGGTTTAGTTTTTAGAATTTTAGATTTATGAGTCGGTTTTAAAGGAAATGTGACTTAGAAAACAGGGTTGGTACCGCCTGCGGAGCAGGCGGCGGAGACCGAAAAGAAACAAAAACAAAAGATTCCAAAACAAAAAAGGGATCAAACATTAAACAATCATCGTTTCTTATCGTTGCTAGCAACATTGTCACGACTAAAAGCTAAGAGAAAATCAATGATTCTAAAATTTAAGCTAATTTCTCAAGTATATTCTCCTTTCCATGCCGGAGCAAATATGCCTTAATTGTATTGGCTAACTTTGGCGGAATGTCAGAGAGTCTGTTGATTCTATTTCCTGCTATCTTTTCTAGATCTTCTTTTAGTTCTGAGTAGGAGATATCTTGTAAGGAAATTGTAATTATATGTTTTGCACCAGTACCTAAATATTCAGCTCCTACAGAAATTTCAACTTCTTCTTTTATTCCGGGTTTCAGAGAAATGGTCACATAATCTATTTTGTCCTTGATGTCCTCTAGATCGCTCTTGATTTCATCCACTTTGCTCTCGGTACGCGTTGAAATATCTTTTACCTGCTCTATGTCCTTACTGACAGCGCCCAGCATTTCGTGTACTTGGTCAAACCTATAAAATCCAAGGTTTGCTCTTTTACGGTCTGAGTATTCGCAGAGCAAACTGTAAAAGTTAGATGAGAACTCCCTGTTTCGAATTATCTCTTGCCATGCATCGGGATCTCTTTCTCTCACAACTGCGTTGTGGAAAATCTCACACATTTGTTGCCCCTGTTTATCTCCATATTCACGGAAGATTTTACAGCCTTCTTTAACATTCTCTGCTGCTTCCCTGTAGGAGTCCTTATTAAAGCAATCAATAAGAGCCTGCAAGAGATGGATGTAAGCCGAGACTCTATCTTTAATAATCTTAATTTGTGTTCTGTCTCTGATTTCTCTAAGCTTTTCTACTGCAAGTTTCAACTCATCTTCTTCATTAATTGTGCTTTTTAAGGCGTTTTCCAGATGACACTCAAAGACAGCATAGTCATAATAGTCAAGAAATATACCTTCTTTTTCTATTTCTTTCCAATCAGATACAAGCTTACAAAAAATTGAAGGTTTAACTATTCTTGCTTGACAGAAATCTTTCATAAATTTATAAAAAACATTGTGTGAGATTTCATAGGCTTTATAGTATTCAAGAGCTGCATTAGATACCCCAATATCTTCCTCGAACTCAAACAAGCTAGCACGTATTTCATAAATTCGTGCCAGTAAAAGTTCTTTATACCTGATATCTCGATCTTTTATTTTTTCTTCAATATCGCCGAGACTTTTCTCCCACTCTTCGAGATACTTCTTTTCTCCGGTCTTGTAGAAGTTCTCTTTCAGTAGATTATTAAAGTTCAATAGTGAAATAGAATATGCCCATCCGTCTCCTAACTCTTCAAGAATTGAGATACTTTGCAAATACAATTCCTTTGATTTTTCAAAATTATCCTTGCTATTTATCCCCATCTCTGAAAGTGTTTTTCTTGCATTACCCTCGTTCATCAACGCACGAGCGTAATCTGCGCTTGTTTTGGTAAAAATTTCTCTAGCATTGCCGTAAAGATTGACAGAAGTTTCAAGATTTTCCCTGTTATCAATACCCATATCTGCAAGTCTTTGTCTTGCAGCACCCTCGTTCATCAATGCAAGAGCGTAAGATGCGCTTGTTTTGGTAAAAATTTCTCTAGCATCACCGTAAAGACTGATAGCAGTTTCAAGATTTTCTTTACTGTCAATTCCCATTAAAGCAAGTGTTTGTCTTGCAGAACCCTCGTTAGTAAGTGCATGCGCATAATCTATGCTTATTGGGGAAAGAATATTCCTAGAATCACAGCAAAGAGTGATAACAGTCTCAAGATTTTCTTTGATATTAGTTCCCGTCAATGCGAGTGTTTGTCTTGCAGATCCCTCAGCCACCAACGAACGAGCGTAATCTATACTTGTCTTGGGAAATGTTTCCCTAGCTTCCTTGTAGAAACGGATAGAGGTTTCAAGATTTTTCCTGCTATCAATGCCCATTTCAGCAAGTATTTGCCTCGCATTGCCCTCATTCATCAACGCACCAGCATAGGATGCACTTGTTTTGGGAAATATCCTCCTAGCATCGCAAGAAAGACGGACAGAAGCTTCGAGATTCTCCCTACTATCAATACCCATATCTGCAAGTTTTAGTCTTGCATTGCCTTCGTTCGTCAAAGAGGAAGCATACTCTGAACTTGTTTTGGGAAAAATCTCCCGACTATCTATGTAAAAACGGATAGCAGTTTCAAGATTTTCCTTGCTATCAATACCCATATCTGCAAGTCTTTGTCTTGCAGAGCCCTCGCTCATCAACGAGTGAGCATACTCTGTGCTTGTTTTGGTAACTATTTTCCTCGCTTCCCCATATAAATGTACAGCAGTTTCAAGATTTTCTCTATTGTCAATGCCCATTTCAGCAAGTATTTGTCTCGCATTACCCTCGTTAATTAATGAAAAAGCATAATCAACACTTGTTTTTGGGAAGTATTCCCTAGCATCACCAAAGATACGGACAGCAGTTTCAAGATTTTCCTTGCTGTCAATACCATTTTCAGCAAGTGCGTGTCTTGCAGTACCCTCGTTAAACAATAAACGCACATATTCAGTGCTTGTTTTGGGGAATATTTCCCTACCTTCCATGTAAAGACGGATAGCAGTTTCAAGGTTATTTATACTGTCAATACCCATTTCGGCGAGTTTTATCCTCGTGTTACCCTCTTTCATCAGTGTATCCGCGTAATTTATGCTTTTTTCGGGGAAATTTTTTCTAGCATTGTCATAAAGATGAATAGATGTTTCAAGATTTTCCTTACTGTCAATGCCCATTTCGGCAAGTTTTATTCGTGCATCACCCTCTTTTATCAGGACATCCGCATAACTCGTGCTTTTTTTGGGGAAATTTCCCTTAACATTCATATAAAAACGGATAGTAGTTTCAAGATTTTCCCTGCTATCAATGCCCATCTTAGAAAGTATTTGTATTGCAGTATATCCATTAACCAACGCAGCAGTATAATATCCACTCGTTATGGGAAATATTTCCATTGCGTCTCCACAAAGACGGATAGCAGTTTCAAGGTTTTCCCTGCTATCAATACCCATTTCTGCAAGCATAAGACAGACACCAGCATTATTCCCTAATGCACTTTTTAATCTTTCTTTATTATTTCCACAGAGAGAAATAAATAAACTATAATAAAATTTACTTAGAAGACAACTATTTATCTTATCGATTTCGTTTGAAGCCCTTTTCAAGAAAAATTGCCCTTTGTTTCCAAGAGTATTAACTAATCTGTCCATTTTTTGTGAACTAAATTGATGCGATATGTAAACAATTCGCGAAAATTCTTCTTTAGTAAAGCCAACTATTACATCAGCAGGAAGATCATAAATGGTTTTAGCAAACAATCTTTTGTCATTATTTGCTAAAGATGACTCAAACTGATGCAGGAAGGCTTCTTTCTCCATGTAAAATGATATATACTGATTATTTTTAAGTTTTGTCAAATAATTTGACAGAAAAATCTGGAAAATGTTAATTTTTTAAAATAAAATTTAAACTATTTTAAATCTTTATCAAACCAGTTCTCTTCCAACCTTTCCTCCCTCTCCCCCTGCCTATCGCTCGCATAAGCCTCATACTCTCCGCTTTCCCTATCAAAAACGAACCTGTAAACCTTCTTGAAATAAGCCCAGTACTTAACATACGGATTTCTGGCATCGCTCAGCGTGACAGTTACCGAGCCGTTTTCTTCCGAAACGCTGTAGACAGGATAATCGATTTCCTGGGGAAGGGCTGTGCTGTAGAGTTTTCCGGCTCTTTCGGCATAGGCAACGGCATCGGGAACGTCGCCGGTCACGTTAATTTTTTCGATATAATCACTTCTTTCGATGCCTGACCAGTAGCTCACTTCCATGATTTTGTAATGAGTGGCGTTATAAGGGTATGCGGTAATGAACTTCCCAAAGGATGAGGGGTAGGTATTCTGATAACTGATTTTTGCGCCTTCCGCGCTAGAAATATAATTCACAAGAAATAGTTTTGCCGCAGGCAGGACTGCAACAAGCCAGATTACAAGCACGACTGCGAGGGTTGTATAGAATTTGCTACGGTTGTTCGTGACAAAGGCACAGAAATTCTCGAATTTCCCGTTCCATTTTCCCCGGTTTTTCAGGTAGCTCACGAGTACTATAAAAACGGGCAGCAGGGGAATGAGGTTTGCCAACGGGTCGAAAAAGTGAACGGCTCCGAGGGTGGATGTTTCAGTGCTGAACGGATAAAAGGGGCGCATTTTCCAGCTTGTCGCGTAATCGAGATAAACGTGGGAAAGGATGGCTGCAAGCCCGGCAACTGTGAACAGGTGGTCTTTTGTTTTGAGCCAGATCAGAAGCGTTACAAGCAGGATGAAAAGGATGGAGTGCATGAATTCTCTGTGCCCGAAAAGGTAGAAAAGCTGGTTTCTAGCCTCGTGGCTTATACTGCCGGCGATGAGGGCAAATACCGCATATGGTATAAAATCCAGGTCCGGAAGAATTGACATGAAAGCTACTTCATTTCGCTTTTTTCCTTTGAAGCCGAGGGCAAGAGCGATCAGGAAGCCAATTCCCAGGTGGGAGAGTGTGTTTACCATTTTCTTTATCCCTTAGTTAAAGAAGATAACTGTGAAAATATATATTTTTAATTGAAAGGTTTGTAGAGGCAGAAGAAACCAAAAAGAAAAAAGATAGCATGAGCAGAAGATAGAATAAACAGAAGATAAAATAGCTAGTGTTCTTATAATATCCAGAGAGTTAATACTAATCCAGATAGGTTTCTACAAGAATCTTTCATAGTTTGTATCTTTTACCTTTAAATAGATGAGGCGTATAACTATATTCTGCATTGGAATTGCCATCTGGCGATTTAATATGTATTTGATCAGGAATAGGGGATAACAACATGGCTAAAGGGTTATACAAGTTACCAGATTTGAAATATGGCTATTCAGACCTTGAACCTTACATTTCCGAAGAACAGCTGCGCATTCACCACGACAAGCATCATCAGGCTTATGTGACCAATGCAAACTCACTTATAGAGATGATGGACAAGGCAAGGAAAGAGGGAACGGATTTTGATTATAAAGCCGCCGCAAAAGCTCTGACTTTCAATCTCAGCGGGCATGTCCTTCATGACTTTTTCTGGTGGGAGATGACCCCTGAGAGCAACTCAAGCAAAGAGCCGGTCGGCGAACTGTCTGAGATGATCAAGGACAACTTCGGAAGCTTTGACAGGTTTAAAAAGGAGTTTTCCCAGGTCGCATCAAGTGTTGAAGGTTCCGGATGGGCAGCCTTGACCTACTGTAAGGACACAGAAAGGCTCATGATTATGCAGATAGAGAAGCACAATGTAAATCTGGTGCCTGATTATCCGATTATCATGGACCTTGATGTATGGGAACATGCTTACTATATTGATTACAAGAACGATAGGGGCAAGTTCATAGAAGGATTCTGGAATATAATCAACTGGGAAGAAATAGACAAATACTTCATGAAAATAAGAAAATAATCGGAAAATCTAATCGAAAAATCTAATCGAAAAATCGTCTTTAAAATGTCTGTTCTATTCTGATTAAATTTTTTCCAATTACCTTTTTATTTTAAGGGTAATCGGAAATAAGGACTTTTTCTATCAAAAGCACGTTTATATTTATTTGAGCACTCAAAGAGCAGTTTCACTCAAAGAGCAGTTCCACTCAAAGCAGCTTCACTCGAAGCAGTTTATATTTATTTATTTGAGTTATTCAAAGTAGTTTTTATCGAGCTTCTTTTCCGGTCTTCCATAATGGCTCTCATATACCTCGTATTCTCCGCTCTCCCTATCAAAAACGAACCTGTAGACTGTATCGAAGTAAGGCCATTTGTCAACATACGGATTTCTGGCATCGCTCAAAACCACGGTTACTAGTCCGTTTTCTTCGGAGACTGAATACACGGGATAATCAATTGCCTGGGGTACTGAGGCACTGTAAAGTTTTCCTGCCCTTTCGACATACGTCTGGGCGTCAGGGACGCTGCCTGTTACAGAGACTTTTTCGACATAAAAGCTCTTCTCAATTCCTGACCAGTAGCTGACTTTTATCAGCTTGTAATGGGTATCACTGTACGGGTAGGCTGCAAGGAATTTGCCGATGGATATCGGATAAGTGTTCCTGTAGCTTATCTCGGTCCCTTCAGTATCGGAAACATGCCTGATCAGGAAGATTTTTGCAACCGGAAAAACCGCAGTCCAGAGCAGGAGAACCAGGATTACGGAGGCATAGAATTTCCTCTCGTTCCTGTTCACAAGACCATGGAACCTGTTTAACCCATTAAGCTTCCTGCTCCAGGTATCCCTGTCTTTAGTACTCCAAATGTTCCTGTTTTTAGTGCTCAGTCTATCCCCGTTTTTAATAATCCAGTTATTGCTGCTTATAATGTTCAGCCCGCCCCAGTTTCTAATACCTTGCCTGTTTCTATTTTTAACAAATTCTGAAGCCACTATAAACAGAGGCAGCAGCGGGAGAAGGTTTAGAATTGGGTCGAAGGGATAAATGGCTCTGAGGGCTGATTCCTCGGCACTGAACGGATAGAAGGGGCGCATTTTTGCACTTGTTGTATAATCGAGCAAAATATGAAGGAAAACAGCCTGCAACCCTCCGAAAGTATAGCGTCTGTCCTTAGTACTGAACCAGATCAGAAGTGCGACAAGGAAAGCAAAAAAAATCGAGTGTGTAAACTCCCTGTGGCCAAGCAGGTAGAATAGCTGGTTACGAGCCTCATGGCTTACACTGCCGCTGATAAGCGTAAATATCGAATATGTAAAGTAGTCAAGGTCTGGAAGTAAAGAAAGAAACAGTAAAACCAGTCTCTTCCTTCCTTTAAGGCCCAGAGCATAGGAAAGTAGCAGACCAACTCCAAGATGGGAAAGTGTATTTACCATAAATTTACCGTCTGTGTAAAGTTTTTAACCGAATTTTGATGTTTTGGATAGTATCTATATAATTTTTAATAATTCTTAACAGATCTTTACAGCCCTCTAACTGCGTATCTAAATCATGGATTTTAATGTTGTACTCCAAGCACTCTTTCTGATTTAGTCTGAGTAGTCTCTTTTTGATAGTCTGCTGAGAAGGCATCTATAATATTCGACTGATATTATATAAAAGAATTGATAAATAGTAATTCGATCAGGTGTAAAGGGAATGATAATACTGAGAAGTTCATCCATACCAGTTCCTGCCCAGCCTCTCCTCCCGGCCCCCATGCATACCTGCGTAGACTTCATACTCTGTATTGTTCCTGTCAAAAACAAACCTGTAAAACGACTTAAAATAAGCCAGTTCTTCAAGATACGGATTTCTTGCATCACTGAGGGTAACCGTTACCGTATCATTATCTTCCGAAACGCTGTAGACAGGATAATCGATTTCCTCAGTTACACCTCCCCTGTAAAGATTCTCCGCTCTTTTTATATAATCCTCAGAATCCGAGATGTTCCCCTCTACGGAAACCTTTTCAACATAGAAGCTTTCCTCGACCCCTGAGAGATAACCTACTTTGAGGACTTTATAATGTGTAGAGTTATATGAGTACGCTGTCAGGAACCTGTCCACGGATTCAGGATAGGTACTCTGGTAGCTTATCTCGGCTTCTTCGGTCCAGGAAATATGGTTGATCAGGAGAGCTTTTGAAATCGGCATGAAGGTTAGCCAGAAGAGTAACAGAAGAATTAGAGAGGCATAGAGCTTATCATCGATATTTGATATTAACGTGCAGAGACCTTTTATTTTCCCGTTGATTTTTTTCCCGTGGCTCAAACTTCCCATAATCACAATGAAGGGAGGCAGGAGAGGGAGCAAATTTAACAGAGGGTCAAAGAAATAAACGGCTCCCATAATAGACGTATCCGTACTGAACGGATAGAGAGGACGCATTTTCCAGCTTGTAACGTAGTCCAGGTAGGAATGGAAGAAAAGGGACTGGAGTCCTCCGACCGTAAAAAGCCAGTCTTTTGTCTTAAACCAGATAAAAAGTGTAACAAGGACAATGAAGAGTACGGAATGCATGAATTCCCTGTGACCAATCAGGTAGAAAAGCTGGTTTCTGGTCTCAGGACTCAGACTGATTTCGGTAAAGACAAATGTAGAGTACAGGATGTAATCCAGGTCAGGAAGCACGGATAATAAGACTACGGCTCTCAACTTGTCTCCTTTCAGGCCTAAAGCCAGACCTATGAGTAGACCCACTCCCATATGGGAAATTACGTTCACCATGATCTTATTCCTGCACGGATTTTTATAATAATAATATGTAAAATTAAAGATATATTATTTCTTTTTGAAAAAACGTGTGCGAGAGTTGTAAAGTCGTCTTTACTTTTGAGAATAATGGGAAGCAAAAGTTAGGTGTTAAAAGCAATTCCTCAGGGTTGCAGGTAGAACGAGAATCTGTTTTTATAAAAAAGGAGATGTTTGCCTCTCATTAAAAATAGAATTTGGTAACGAGAGGATAGTCCCTCTCAAATTACCATGTCGAATTATTGGTGTTTTTACAGCGTTGAATTGTTTGACGTTCTTACGGGCTCGAATTATTCAATGTTCTGTCAAAGAAGGTTATCATCTCCTCATATGCGTCCTGTGCAACAAAGCTTTCGGAAAGTTCTCCATCTTCTGTAATCATAAAACCGTGAGGTTCGCCCTGGTAAACCTTCAGCTCAAAATACTTATCAACTGCGTCCAGTTCACTGGCGTACCTGTAAATATCAGTAACATTGCTATACTGGTCCCTGGTGCCGTGTATTATAAGCATAGGCGCATCAAGCTGGTCTATCAGATCTGCCGGTATGTCGGGCTGGGTCTCAGTTCCGCCCATGTAAGGGAAACCATACCAGGCTACCCCTGATTCGAACTCTTCAATCTGGGGCAGGAAAAGCATGGTATACCTGCCGCCAGCACAGAAGCCCGTAAGACCCAATCTCTCGGTATCTACATCATCCCTTGTCTCAATGTAAGCTGTGCTGTTCCTGATAAGGGCTTCCACCTCTGCATCCGAAGGAGCTTCGGAGTGTGTCTGCCAGAAAGGAGCAATCACAAAATATCCGTCTTCAGCCATTCTGTCCACCATAGTCTGATAGCCGGGCTCGAACCCTCTGAATGAGTGAATCAGCACTATAGCCGGGTAATTCCCTTCTTCAGCCGGAACTGCTGTATAAGCCGGATAAACCTTAGACAAGCTTGTAATATTTACAATTTCAGTCTCTATCAGGGATGAATTATTTCTGGTCTCATTACAGTTATCCTGCGGTGAAGCCAGGTGCTTGCTCTCGGTATCATTGCAGACCTTTCCGGAAAAATCCGAAACCTCAGAATTGCAATAAGAGGCAGCCGCACCACCTGAAGCGCTAAGCAGGCTCGTTATGAGCAAGAATAAAACTAATTTGTTCATGGAATTTATTACCCCCAAAATTATATACACTGGGAAATATCCTGCAATTTGGATGTCCTTTCCCGGAATACTAGAGATTCCGGGAGGCTCTGGAAATCTGGTTTATGTATGAGCCTGACATACCTCATATAACAGGATAATTCCCAGATATATTAATAGAAAATTATATGCTAAGGGATATAAACATACAGATTATTATTTCCTTAAAAGAAAAACCCTGATGTTTCTTTTGTGTATTTCTGACATTTTTTAACATAGAATTTTGATTTATACTTCCGGAGATCTCCAGCGTATATTTCTGACATAACTTTGACTTCTGTATATGTATTATGCAAATCTTTTGTTCTCTTAATGGAATCCCGGAGTCCAGGCAAAATTAGTATACATATGAAAATAAATAGTAAAGTGTGGATTTGAGAAATATAAGTTTTTCCTTTGTGCTAACTGTATTCTTTAAATATCCTGATAAAGCGCTATGAAGCACGCTTCCTATTACCCCGATATTTACATCTCTTTTTATGGTAGCATTCCACATCGCAGGTGTTGAAAACATTGCAAGATGGGCAAAGACAGTCCCGGAAAAAGCCCGCTATACAGTATTGTGCCTGCAATGTTGAAACGGATTATCCAGTGCGGAAATAAATCAGTAAAATTAAAATAATTAACTGCCCTGAATCGATAAGAAATTTTATAGATTCCCTGATATCCGGCTTTACCCTGTCTTTTTGAGGAAAGCTGATACCACAGGCAATTACCTATCAGGAGACAGAACCTTTGTTCCAGACCGAGCCTATAATTTATCTGCAATCCCTAGGAAATGTGTGGTTTACCTGCCTGATGATCCTGATAACTAAAATGGGGTCGTCAGCCTTCTTAGCTGCCGTAATAATTTGCATCACTTTCGGGATTAGTTTCAGGAAAGGTTTTCTTCTGTTTCAGCTCTTAATCTGGACAGGGCTGATTACCGAGATTATTAAGGCAATAGTCGCTTTTCCAAGGCCGGATTTTGTAGATAATAGAGTGCTTAACCTTGAATCAGGAGTAAAGAGTACCTCGCCTTTTAGTGGGGATGGACCTGATGGTGTGTTCGTACTTCCAGATAAGGAAGTTCTTGAAGCGTTCCGTCATGATGAAGCACTTACACACTCGTGTTTTGGTTTTCCTTCAGGGCATGCTTCACTTACAACTGCACTCTGGGGAGGAAGCTATGCAATTTTCTGCAGCAGAATAATTAAAATCATGACTCCAATAATGGTATTGCTTGTAGCGTTTTCGAGGATGTACCTGGGAAGGCATTTCCTGGGAGATGTGCTGGGAGGAACGACATTAGGCTTAATTTTACTGACCGCTTTTATCCTATTTCTTAAAAGCCCTCTGAAAGATGAGTTTTTCAGGAAAGAGAACTTCGAACTTGCATTCAGGTGGCAGAATATCATTTTTTACTTCGTTATTTTAGTTCTCCTTCCTGCGCTTGCAGCTCTATCTCTGGTAAGTGCTAAAGCAGCAGGATTTTTCCTTGGCACAAATGTAGCATACATTCTGATTATACGAAAAGGGCTCCCTGATGATACTGGAAGTGCGGAACAGAGAGTTTTGAGGGTATTTATTGCCCTTCTGCTGTTCGGAGTCTCCTGCTTTGTTCTTGCTGTCGGATTTGATGCCATCGAAGCTGCAAGCTTTCTCAGCTTTAAACTCATAGAATTCCTGGAAGCTTTCGTCCCTGCATCTACAATATGGATATCTACAGTCGCCTGCATAAAACTCAACCTCTATAGAAGGGAGATTGCAGGCGCCCAGGAGAGTGAGTTGGACAGAAAATCACTGGAAAAGTCCGGCTGAAGTCTATAGAATTGAATAGGAAATATTGAATTATTCAGGGGTTACCGAGAAATTCTTCGAATCCTGTTTGCCCTATGTCCTGAGAAAACTTTATATCTTAGAATCAGTAGGAGATCATATATAGTATATGAAGACTGAAATCGTGTTAATAACCTTAAACTATAAACAAAAAACAGATTAAAAGGTTGCAGTAAGGCTCTGTAATGCACTTGCTAAAGAGGGGGGAACGAACCGTACAGGATTAAGAGAATTTTACTCTCGTGGAAAAAAGGGAAAGGTCGTATATCATTATAATTTAATTTGTTCTGTAGTTATTCACAAGGAATAACTTAAATAATGCTTTTAACTATTGAGCGTATTCACAATTCACCTGAGAAATAACTAACCGAAAATCGCAACCTGTTGGTTGCAACAATGGAAAAAAACCCGAGAGTCATTTCACCGTGGAAAGGGTTTCCCACGGCATAAGACTTATAATTATACCAAAACAGAGAGGAAGACATTCATGGACTTTGAAAAATTAAGACACGGAACCGAGCTTATTAAGCGGGGCTTTGCAAGAATGCAGAAAGGGGGTGTGATTATGGATGTTACAACTCCAGAGCAGGCCAGGGTCGCAGAAGAAGCCGGAGCAGTTGCTGTTATGGCTCTCCAGTCTGTTCCTGCCGACATCAGGAAAGCAGGCGGAGTTGCGCGTATGGCCGATCCTGAAGTAATCCAGCAGATAATTGATACGGTTACAATCCCTGTAATGGCAAAAGCCAGGATAGGTCACTTCGTAGAAGCAGAAATCCTGGAAGCTCTTGGTGTTGACATGGTGGACGAATCCGAGGTTCTGACCCCAGCCGACCCTTATTACCACATAGACAAAACGCAGTTTACCGTGCCTTTTGTCTGCGGAGCTCGAAACCTCGGAGAAGCCCTCCGGAGGATTAACGAAGGGGCAGCCATGATCCGGACGAAAGGGGAAGCCGGAACCGGAGATGTCAGCCAGGCAGTTAAACACATGAAGCAGATTCAGGGCGAGATCCGTGCACTTGCCGGGAAGACTAAAGAAGAACTGATTATGGTTGCAAGGGATATCGAAGCTCCTATCGAACTTGTAATCGAAACCGCAAAAATGCAGCGTCTGCCAGTTGTAAACTTTGCAGCCGGTGGAATTGCAACCCCTGCGGATGCGGCCCTTATGATGCGGCTTGGAGTAGACGGGGTCTTTGTTGGCTCAGGAATTTTCAAAGCTGAAAACCCTGAGAAAATGGCAAAAGCCGTTGTTGAAGCTGTAAATTACTTTGATAACCCTGCAAAACTTGCAGAAATCTCAAAAGGCGTGGGCGCTGGCATGAAAGGCATCAGCGCAAGCATGATTCCTGTTGAAGAAGCTCTTCAGGAACGTGGTTGGTAACGCAAACTTTTCGCAAACCTTTCAAAAAAACGCTTGCCCACAAACTTTTTCAAAAAAAGTTTGATCACAAGCCTTTTCAGAAAAGGCTTGACCGAAAACGTCTCGGAGGCGTGGTCAGCCGGCGCAACGGTTGTGTTTGAAAGCCTTATCCCCAAACCCTATCGGCGTGATCAACCGGCGCAACGGTTGCGCTTATGCAGACAATTTTAGAAGAATTCGCGTTTAGCTTCTTTCAAGAGGCTAAAATTTTATTTTTATATAAATTTATTCTTACAAGTTTGTAAGAATAAAACCAATATTATTTTTTACATTTTTGATTCAATAAATAGGATTAATTCTGAAAATGGTGTTTTTAATGAAAATTGGTGTAATCGCTATTCAGGGAGCGGTTTCTGAACACATTGATGCTTTAAGGAGAGCCCTTACAGAAAGAGGGGTTGAGGCTGAGGTAGTCGCTATTAAGCAAAAAGGAGTTGTTCCAGAATGCGGCGGAATTGTTATTCCTGGCGGGGAAAGTACCACGCTTTGCAGGATGCTTGCCCGTGAGGGAATTGCAGAGGAGATTAAGGACGCGGTTACAAGAGAAGTTCCGATTCTTGGGACCTGTGCAGGCTTGATTGTGCTTGCAAAGGAAGGTGACGAACAGGTTGAGAAAACCAGCCAGGAACTGCTCGGGATTATGGATACGAAGGTCAACAGGAATGCTTTTGGGCGTCAGAGAGATTCCTTCGAGGCCGAGTTTGAGGTGGAGATTCTTGATTCTCCTTTTACCGGCGTGTTTATAAGGGCTCCGAGAATCGTGAGCTGTGGGCCAGAAGTTCGTGTGCTTTCAAGGCTTGATGATCTGATTATTGCCGCAGAGCAGGAAAATGTGTTAGCTCTTGCTTTCCATCCTGAATTGACAGAAGATTTGCGGATTCACCAATACTTTCTGGATAAAGTGTTCGATTGTTAAAATCAGAAGGATTTCGAATTTTATTTCCGGCTCATTTTTTGTTCATTTTTATCATACTTTTATCTCATACTTGTTATCTAAATCCTCTATTCATTTTCTGTCTTTCTGAGTGCCTTTTTTCTTCCAGCTTTTTTCTTCCATTTTGCATCTATTTTATCATCTGTCTGGCATTCTCTTTATCTTCCATCCATCATCTTCTTTTTTCTTTGGTCTATATTCTTGCTGTATTTTTCCTTATAAGAAAAAAAGATAGAACACAACTTCTTGACCGCTTTATATTTGTTTCCTTCAAAGTTATATACGGTTTGAAGCCATATCATTAAAAACTGATTCAATGAAGGGTGAATAAATGGTAAAGTTAACTGATGAAATGAAGCAAGATTTTGCAAAGATGAAAATCTTTCCGTTTGCAACCGCATCTAAGGGTGGAGAACCGAACGTAATACCTATAGGAATGTGCAAATTGCAGGAAGATGGAGAAACAATCTGGATTACAGACAATTATTTCTTAAAAACCCGCAAGAACCTTGACGAAAATCCTAGAGGAGCAATTTATGTCTGGGGCCCGGAAATAGAGGGCTGTTACCAGATAAAAGGGGACATTGAGATCAAGACCGAGGGTGAAGATTACGAGAAAATGTACAAAATGGTCAAAGGCATAGGAGAGAGATTTCCTGCAAAAGCCCTTGCCGTTATGAAAATTACTGAAGTTTATGAGTGCAAAGCCTTCACAGAGCCAGGAAAGAGGCTTCTCTAAAAGCTTTTACAAGTCACATAAAAACTCACAATTTTTTTCTGACGCAGGGATGGAAAACGTCCTTGTAACTTTTCCTTTTTAAAAAATATTCTCAGTAAAGGGCATATTTATGTCTTTTTTCAGGCAATTCTTTTAGTTTCGTAGCAATATTTCATAAATATGTACATTGATTGTTTGAGAGTTTGCACAGAAACTATATATGTCTGGGTTTCTAATTAATTTTTGGGTGATAGTATGAAAACCTGGAAAATGTTGATTTTATGCATTATTATAGGATTGATGGCTGTTCCTGCGGCTTCAGCAGAGGAAGCATATGCGGAAAACTCTGATACTAAAGTTACTTTAGATTCTGCTGGATACGATTATGTTGTTAGTCCCTCAACAGAAAATTCTTCTGATACAGAGAATTCTATTTCTCTTCTACGGTCAACCCAATATATAACTCAGGGACAGACCATAACTCACAATGTAAACGTAGGTTCAGGAGTGAATTACCTTGAAGTGGATTTAAACTGGGGAGACACAAGCGATTCACTTACTCTTACCATTTACACCCCCTCTGGAAGCAAACTCGGAACTTACCGTGATAGTTCTGACGGAAGTACAAATGGCAGGATACATCTCAACATAGATCCCTCTCAGGGATACGTGCAACAGGGAACCTGGAAGTTCAATGTCTACGGAGAATCGGTTAGTGGAACCGAAGACTACACATTTAATGTTTACCAACATTAAGCTTGAAAAAAAGGTTATCTTCTTTTTACTATTTTTTCTTTTAACAACAACAGCTGAGGCTACAGAATATGTTGTAAGCTCAGCTCCAGGTGACCAAGCCGGAGCTTCAATTAAAGGAGAAAAGGTAGTAAAACTTGAGGATACCTTAATACCCTACTGGCAGTTTTTGCTCTGGCTGACTGCAATGCAAATTTTATCAATAATAGACGTCGTTCTGTACTTTACAAAGCTCATTTTTGTAATACTGGGATTTAAAATTGTAAATAAAGAAAACGTACTAGATAATCCTGATCGGTCTAGTATTTATACATATATTAAAACTAAACCGGGAGCATGCATCGGTGAAATTGTAGAAAAAACAGGCTTCGGCAGAGGAAGAGTAAGGCATCATATAACTATTCTAGAAGTTCAGAACAAAATTGAAGTCCATAAAGACAGTGGAAAGATTAGGTATTTCAAAAATAATTCCACTTATCATGAAGAGAGAAAAATTATTTCTGCCCTTCAAAACGTAACAAGTCAAAGAATAATTTCAGAAATACAAAATGGGAATTGTAATACGAACTCAGCTCTTGCACATGAAATCGGAGTTTCCAGAGCTACAATTAGCTGGTATATGAGAACTCTTAAAGAAGTGGAGCTCATAAATGAAGAAAGAGAAGGAAAAAACATTATTTATAGAGTAAACCCTACTTATGAAAACTTGATTGAAAAATATGGATAAAATAACCTTGAATCCAGTTTTAAAATAACGGCTATCAAAAAATTTCTGAAAAGTCTGCTTCAATCTCGCTACATCTTTTTTCTCTAGTCTACTTATTCTTAAACCCTGAGTCTATATAGTCTCAAGAATAAAAGCTGACTTTACCCATCTTGAGGTAAAAAGACATCAATAACAAAATTATAAAAATCAGAAGATCTCGTAAAGTCCAATTTTGCCGCAAAGAGATGTTATATCCTAAAGGGTATATAGATTATTCTTTTTAGTGAAAACCTGGTTACTAGCTGTAGACTTTAAACAATTGGCGTTAAACTGTTCTATATAGAACTTCCGGCCAAGCTCTCTAACTGTTTTTTGTAGCTCATTTTAGATCTGTAAAGATTCTCTTATCTCTGATAGTTAGAGAAATTGGCCGGAAAACTTATAAAGGATTATTTAATAACTGAGTAAGTGGGAATGTTGCAGGATTCAGTAGAGTTTGAGGGCAATGCTGAACCCTGCATACCCGAAGGCATGAAGTATATAACTTTCTAACTATTTTAAAGTTTGCTTCTTGCCTGCATACCCGAAGGCATGAAGTATATAACTTTCTAACTATTTTAAAGTTTGCTTCTTGCCTCTTGAATTAAAGTAAAGAGGTGAAATAAATTGAGATTAAATGACGAAGTTAGAAAAATTAGCGGGCTTTTCATGATAATGCTCGTTGTAGGTATGATACTGGTTACGCCTGCATTGGCATGCCCTCCTAATGTACAGACTGAGCAAGACAGTTCTAACACATTAACAGATTGTCCAGCTTGTTCGTTAAGTTCTGAGTATGCTAATTATTCAGATGCTAAAGTGGAAACCATAGAACTATCCGAAAAAGAACAGAAAAAAGCCACAGCAGAAGCATTATCAGATGAAAGTGTCTCAAAGTTGAGAGATGAATTGATAAAATTAGGGTATGTTTCCTCTATTGAAGAAATCTATACAATGAAGTCAACTACAACAACAGAAAATGAAACAGTAACAACTACAATTGTAACGATGCCATTTAATGGTACAAATAATGATTCAGCTGTTATCGTATTTGCTTCCAATGAACTTGGAAATGCTGCAATGGCAGGTGTAGCAAATAACGGTGAGCTAACAGTATTGCAGTACGATTCTGTCACGGATCAAGTACAAATAACGGGACTATCTTGTGATTTCTGCATGTGGGCTGTCGGTGAAATATGTGATCTCATTTCAGCTTACGGATGCAAACAAGTATGTACCATAATAGCTACAAGAATTCCACATCCAGCTTGGATAGCTTTCACAGGGGTTACTTGTTGGGCGCTATGTAGCTTTATTGTAAGTTATAAGGCATGCAATTGGGCAACTAGCGAAGTATGTGAAGGAGCGGGGCTATGTTAATGTTAAACCCTCTTTTTACTTTTTTTATTTTTTATGTGGCCTCATTAGCTACTCGCGTAATAATAATGACTTATTACCCACAATATACTTATTTTGCGCATGTGCTTTCTTCGCTTTTGATTTCCATTGGCATGGCTTTTTCGATTCCATTTATGAAACCAATTATTTCGCGTCTTCCAAAACTCAGTCCAAAAATGAATCGGTGGTTTAAAATGGGATTTGTTATTCTGGTTTTTATAACAACTTTTTTGATATCTTATTATAAATATATGCCTCAAAGTCAATAACGAAGGCATATAACCGATTATAATCGTTTAAATACTCATTAAAACTTAGCGAATAAAATTGAGCAAGAGAGGCCCTAAGATGTTAAAAGAACTCATAATTATGATTTTTCTCCTCAATATAATGGCAGGTGGATGCTTGGAAGATACAAACGATAAACCAACCGTTGAAGAAATAATGTATCATACACAGGATAAATATGAGTCTATTGACGTATTCAAGGCGACAATGATTTCTACAACAAATTTTCAAGGAGAAGAAGTAGCTCAAGAAATGGATTTTTTGTTTGAGAAACCAAACAAATATAAATGTGTTAATAAAGTCGAAAATTTCACAACAATCTCTAACGGTGAAGTTGTCTGGATGTACCATTCGGACAAGGATGAAGTAACAGTAGAAGATCTAGAAGATTCTAAAAGAATGCCAAGTTTCGATTATGGCATGATTTTTAAAGACTTAACCATAATCAATGATATGAGCTTGATTGGGGATGAAAAATTATCTGGTAAGTCTTGTTATGTAATTGAGGCTATACCAAAAAATAAGACTGCCATAATATCCCAGAATATATGGATAGATAAGGAAAGCTGGATTCCAATTAGAATCGATAGAGATTTTGGAGGTTATAAATCGAGGGTAGAATACATAAACATATCTGTAAACACCGATGTCAGTGATAATGAGTTTGAATTTATTCTACCAGCAGATGCGAAAATTGTAAAGCCAAATACATCGCTCCCAAACCAAATTAGCATGGAAGAAGCTCAGGAAAGTGCAAATTTTACAATATTGAAACCTTCTTATTCTGCTGGTTATCAATTCAATGGTGCTACAATTGGCGAATATGCGGATAGCGTCTCTTTATCTTATGCTAAAGGAAGAAGTCTTTTAACTATTGTTCAAACTCGGTCCAAGTATCCTGTACCAAATGCCGAAAATGTTACAATTGGAGAATTAAAAGGAGAAATTACAGAGACTTTTGGTAATAAAATGTTAAGGTATAACGATGGCAATATTTACGTCATAATTGCAGGCACAGTAAGTGAAGAAGAACTTGTAAAAATAGCCGAGTCCATGACGTGACCACTCATGGCAATTATTTCTACCATTTGATTGGAATATAAAAATATCAATGTATTAAAGTTGTATTTTTTAGTTCGAAACGAAAAAATATACACTTGTTAGGAATCTTTATGAAAAGCAGTTCTCACACAATAACTGTGCTAACCATTATTCATTTATCTCTTATTTTTATACCAGTAGTTGGTGCAGATCCGGTTACAATCCAGTATTTCCATCAAAAAGGTTGTCATGATTGTGAAATAACTGATCCTATTGTCAATCGAATAGAAGCTCAATATGAGAACATGGTTATAACAAGAATTGAAACCAGTACTGTTGATGGTTTCAACCGATGGAATAAATATGGTTTTCTTGAAGTCCCGGCTATTGTGATAAACAATGAAACAAAACTTCCCAAAGAAGAAATTACTGAAGAAAAGCTAAAAACTTTAATCGATGAATATCTTGCGGCAGAGGAAAATATTACTGAATATACTACAGAAGAGGCAACGAGAAAAGAACAGGAAAACGAGTATATAAACACAAACCTGAATTTGCCATTTGCTTATTCACTAGGTCTTTTTGCAGGTTTTTCACCCTGCCTGATGGCCATACTGGGATTTCTTTTAAGTTTTACTGCAGGGACGAGCAATAGTGCGAAAAGCGGTATGATACGTGCAACGGTGTTTGGATTGGGACTGGTAGGTTCTTACTTAGTATTGGGCCTGTGTTTGCTCTCATTCCAAAAATCAATTCCCGATTTGGAAAGCTTTTCTTTTGTTACAGGCATTGTTGTAATTCTTATCGGGTTAAACCTTCTGGGGATCTTAAAATCACCTGTCGTTCTGGATAATTATTTTCGAAGTTCTGCCAGGAAATATGCAGGTACTCTGGGTGGAGTTTTCTTTCTTGGGATACTGTTTTCGTTTGTAAAAGTTCCCTGCACTGCTCCAATGCTCCTTGTACTTCTCAACAAGACTATTACAAACGGGACTGTTAATGATCTGGCTCTATTGCTTGCTTTCAGCGCCGGAGTATTGACACCTTTTATTGGAGTTGGCATGATAGGAGGCTATACTCTATCTAAACAAATTCGTTCATACAGAATATACCTGAAAAAAATCAGTGGATTTGTGCTTATATTACTTGGTTTATGGATAATGTTTTAAATTATCCAGCAAAACACAAAATCATAAAGTTCGATCTATATAACTGAGTGATAATATAAAATTTATATAAATTGCATGACTTCAATTAAATAAAATTTGCAATGGTGTAAGAGATATGGATAATCTGAACTTAAATACTCTATTATTTGACCCAAATTCATTTTTCAGAGAAAAACTAGGAAATGAAGTTAGTCTTAAGTATCCTCTATTGATAATACTTGTGATGGCTGTATTAACAGTAAGTTCAAGTATTGTGGTTATGAATAACCTTCAAGATTCGTTTTCTTCTGGCATGGATTCATCTATGTCTTCTTCAGTAATGTCAAGTATCATTGGAGGCGTTGCCATCGGGGGTTTTATTGGAACATTTTTATATTGGGTTATACTGGCTGGAATCTTATATTCAATATCTTATGTGTTTAAATCGAAGGGTTCTTTCAAGAGAACGTTAGAATTTACAGGTTATGGTTTTGTGCCACAAGTATTCAGCAGTTTAGTAGGTTTAATTGTAATGTATATCATGTTATCTTCAACCGATTTATCATCACAGGACTCAATATTTATGGGCCAGGGTGTAGAGCAGATGTTCTCAAATAATCCTCTGTTTTATACATCACAAATAATTGGAATTTTATGTCTCTTACTGTCTGGCTATATATGGATATTTGCAATCTTGCATGCACGAAATATGTCATACAAAAACGCCGCTATTACTGTTGGTATTCCCATAGGTCTGGCCATTGTTATCCAGATATATTCTTTCCTGTTTACTTCCGGGAGCTTGTAATTCTGTAAAAAAAAGATCAGGAATGTTATATCAAATCTGAGAGGGCATACATCTCGAGCTGATTGAAATGCACACATAGTGGCAGATTCCTTGTAAAACCCCTCTCTATTATAGTGATCACTAATATATAAATGAAAATCCAAAGAAAAACCGAAATTAAATCCCTCTTATATTTTTTTTCAGAGGTTATATAATATTTTCGATTTTATCCTGATGATGAGAATGAAAAACCTTTACAATCTTTTTTTGAAAAACTTATCTTTTTTCTCCAATCTACTTATTTTTAAAACCCGAATCTATATAGTCCCAAGAATAAAAACTGACTTTACCCACCTTGCGGTAAAAAGATATAATGACAAAATTATAAAAATCAAAAGATCTCGTAAAGTCCGACATTGCCATAGAAAACTACAAACTCTCAAAAAACATACTAAACATTCTTTTTTAGCAAAAAGCCTGGTTACTGATTGTAGACATTTAAATAATTGACATCGAACTGCTCTATATATAACTTCCGGCCAATTTCTCTAACTGTTTTTGTAGCTCATTTTAGAGCTGTAAAGATTCTCTGATCTCTGATAGTTAGAGAGCTTGGCCGGAAAACTTATAAAGAATTCTCTAAAACTGAATAAGTGGGAATGTTGTGCAAGGTCCAGCAGAGTTTGAGAGCAATTCTGAACCCTGCACGCCCGAAGGCGAGAAATAGATCACTTTAAAGCTATTTTAAAGTTTGTTTCTTGCCTCTTGAATGAAAGTAAAGAGGTGAAATAAATTGGAATTAAATAACAAAATTAGAAAAATCAGCGGGCTTTTCATGATGATGCTCGTTGTAAGTATGGTACTGGTTACGCCTACGTTGGCATGTCCAGCTGGAACAAATTGCGGGAGTGATTCGGTTCCCGCAAACCCGATACAGCTAACAGGAGCGGATAAAGACAAAATGCTGAGTACGGCTTTAAGCGATAGTAATGTCAAAAAATATCAAGAGCAATTGATAAATGAAGGATATACACAAAATGGCAGTACAGCACTTGTTATACCAGTGGAAAATAAAAACGATAGCTCAATAACTGAGATCAAATTTGCTGCAATAAGTTTCAAAAATGACAAGTCTCAAGAACCCAACAAAACTATACTATATAGCTACAATCCACAAACCAAAACAAGCACAACTGTAGTGATAAATAGTTTACTAAGCGATTGTGTTTTCAACTTATCGATTTGTTTGGGGAGTGCTGCTACTTGCGTAATAATTTGTGGTCCGCTTTTGGCACCAAATCCAGCCACGCCATTAGAGGTAAAACTTTGTTTGGCATGCATACCAATTGGTGTCGGAGCCTGCGGACTTGCTTATACAGCATGCCACAAATACTATTATGGAGAGTAACGACGGACCTGAGAAAAGTTACAGTTATGAGGAGCTGGCCAAATGAGAGTGATCATAAAAAGGAATTCAAAAAAATTCCTTTTTTTGCTTTTTTTATCAATTTTTGCCATCATAGGAGGTACTATAACAACATTAATGTCCCCAACAAAAATATCCTTAAATGGATTGTACCTTATATTGGCTGGGATTGGACTTTTTTTCCTTACGCTTTCAGCCTCTACAAAAGATCAAAAATCATTTGAACGATGGTCAATTTTTAGTGGTATTTTTTACGGTATTGCACTTCTTTGTGGTAGTTTAATTTCATTTAGATATGGCCAAACCGTAACTGCAAAGATAATTTTGCTATGTGGGGTAATTGTTATTTCATTGACGATATCTTCGATCGTTTCGGTCTTAAGGAGGGGAAAACAGCATGTATAACAATGCAAGAAAGAGGTTTGGGGTTATACTCATACTTATACTATTTGTGATCATGGCATTTGAACTTGGTTGTATTGGAAAAGCACAAACTGATTATAATCTAAAATATAATTTTCATGTAGGTGATAGACTTGTTTACAATTGCACATACCTCACAAGTGATACATATTATACAGGATATATCACAAATAATACAAATTATACAGGACCAATTCGTATTGAAATGTTAGTTACAGATTTTGATGGAAAGAATATAACCTCAAAAATGACATCAACGAAAACAACAAATGAAAACACTACTGAATCTTCATATGTCACAATTATGGACGTTTATGGAAACCTGATAAGATCAGATCCCAAAGATAAAATTATACCTGAGGTACAACCGGAACTGCCAAATCTGCTAAAGTATCCAGAAAAAGAAACTCAAGAAGGTAAACCATGGACAATTGTATTCAAAAATAACATAAATGAAAACCCTTTATTAAAAGATGAATTCGAAGGTACAGGAAACTACACTTTTTTAGGTACAAAAACAATATCGACAAAAGCCGGTAAATTTGAATGTATTGGTATCAAATCAGAAACAAATTTTGTTTCAAACGCAAAAAGAGACTATAGTAATACAACCATTCATTATACAACAGTAGGCAATATCTCTGGAGTAAATTGGATAGATTTAAATGGTGGATTCTCAGTTAAATCCAATTACATTATGGATAAAACTTTGACAATTGATTTATCTGGACTGGCCAATAATTCTGAATATCAGAAAGTCGGAATTGAAAATGTTAGTATCAATAGCCCGACAATTGAAACGCATATAATTAATGAACTTGAAAGCGTCCAGAAAGGATGATATAAGAACATCCAAATCAATGTGATTTTTACAAGGTTGTCCATACTTTTGTGTACGGACAATTTAATTGTTTTTTTATTGTTTGATTATAGTTCTTGACGTAACCTATTACACATATTAACTCTTATGATCTCTTATGGGTGGGGAAAGAACAAATTGTTATTGATCGGAAGTTGAGTCTTGATAAGGTAAACTCTCTAATTAAACATGAAAACAACTCTAGAGTTCTAAAAAGGCTTTATTTTATCAAATTTAGGTATTTAGGAGATTCTGTTGAAGAAGCTTCTATCAAGGTTGGAGTAACTAAGAAATGTGGTTATTATTGGCAGGATTATTGGAATAAAGGCGGCTATGCCGCCTTGATACCACAATTTGGTGGGGGAAGAAGGTCTAAGCTTACTGATGAACAAATGATAGAACTAAGGAATCTATTGAAAAAGAAGGATTACTGGACTACCAGAGAAGTTTTAGAATTAATAAAAGAAAAGTATGGCGTAGAATACTCGTTGAAAAGAATAGGAGTTATTCTGAAAAATTTTGGAATGCATCACTCAAAACCATATACTCTTGACTACAGAAGACCTAAAGATGCAGAAGAAATTTTAAAAAAAACTAAGTGAAGCAATTCCAAAGTATGTTTGTCCAGATTAGAAATATGTGATAGGCTTCCTTGATGAATCTTCGCCACAAACAAAAGCAAACACACAGCGTTTATGGGCATTTAAAAAGTCTTTAAGGCTCAAAAACACAGATTACATAAAGGCAAATGCATTTGCTTTTTACTCAATTAATGGAAGTAATCTCATTGATTTTAAAGAAAGTTCAAAAGCAGAAAGTATATATGAGTTTCTTGAAGAAATAGTGGAAGAAAACAGAGGAAAAATAATAGTCCTTATACTCGATAATTCAAAAGTACATAAGGCAGACAAAACAAAAACAAAAGCTAGAAAACTGGGAATTATACTGGTGTTTCTTCCGCCTTACTCACCAGATCTAAACCCTGTAGAATTTATATGGAAAACAATTAAAAGAGAAGTATCAGTCAGATTTGTTCAATCAAAAGAACATTTGAGAAATATAATCAAAAATGAATTCATCAGGGTAGAGGGGTCAATATCATTTGCAAAAAAGTGGATAGAAAAATTTCATCCACAAATAAAAAGTGTAATTAGTTGAGAGAGAAACTATAAATTGATTACGAAAAATAGATTTATTAAAGGTGGATATTTGGTTGTGTGATGTAATAATAGTTTCCAGACTAATAAATAACACTTCAGCCAAAAACAGCTACCTTTTAATATTTTTTAGCTTTGATCCTCCTTATGGAAAATGGATTAATTACCGAATCTGAAATTAAGATTCTACCGTAGGAGAATAGAATAAGTTTAGAAGTATAATTCCTGAATCAATCTACTTCAGATGTAGCTTGGACTAAAATAAGTAGTAAAAGGGTTGATTAATTATGGGAAAATTAGTTAAAACTGTTATAGGTCTTATAATTTTGTGTCTTATAATTTATGCATTTTTTTTGGTACTTAGCTATAGGTAGTGTTTTGGGATATTTGGCTCTGTAGAAATCCTCAAAATAATAAATCTTAACTAGTTTGAACTGAATAGCCGGATATGTTTTTACTTATTTAATTTTATCCTCTTGTAAATGATTTAGATAGGTTTTCTACAGAGCCGGATATTTTATAATCTAATTGCATCGATCAATTTATAGCCCTAATGTTAACCTGTTACACACATTAGCTCTTAATATCCATTTATGATGAGGAAAGAACAAATTACTCTTGACCAAAAGGTAACCCTTGATTAGCTTAATTCCTTGATCACACACGAAAATAATTCTAGAGCACTTAAAAGGCTTCATTTTATCAAATTTACATATTTAGGAGATTCTGTTAAAGAAGCTACTATTAAACTTGAAGTAACTGAGAAAACATTACATTATTGGCAGGACTATTGGAATAAAGGCGGAATAGACGCCTTAATGCTACAGTTTAGTAGGGGAAGAATATTTAAGCGGCTCTTCGCTATTTTGTATGGGTTGAAAATAATTACTTAGTTAGAAAGTAGCCAGATCAAATGGACAAATATCAAGCTTGAATGCGATTTACAACAACTACTATTTCTAAATTTTAGAGGCGCAGCTTTAACATTCAGAAGCTGAATGAAAGTTACCCACTCGAAACAGCGAAGAGCCAATAATTTCTGAAAAGTCTGCTTCAATCTCGCTACATCTTTTTTCTCTAGTCTACTTATTCTTAAACCCTGAGTCTATATAGTCTCAAGAATAAAAGCTGACTTTACCCATCTTGAGGTAAAGACATCAATAACAAAATTATAAAAATCAGAAGATCTCGTAAAGTCCAATTTTGCCGCAAAGAGATGTTATATCCTAAAGGGTATATAGATTATTCTTTTTAGTGAAAACCTGGTTACTAGCTGTAGACTTTAAACAATTGGCGTTAAACTGTTCTATATAGAACTTCCGGCCAAGCTCTCTGACTGTTTTTTGTAGCTCATTTTAGATCTGTAAAGATTCTCTTATCTCTGATAGTTAGAGAAATTGGCCGGAAAACTTATAAAGGATTATTTAAAACTGAGTAAGTGGGAATATTGCAGGATTCAGTAGAGTTTGAGGGCAATGCTGAACCCTGCATACCCGAAGGCATGAAGTATATAACTTTCTAACTATTTTAAAGTTTGCTTCTTGCCTGCATACCCGAAGGCATGAAGTATATAACTTTCTAACTATTTTAAAGTTTGCTTCTTGCCTCTTGAATTAAAGTAAAGAGGTGAAATAAATTGAGATTAAATGACGAAGTTAGAAAAATTAGCGGGCTTTTCATGATAATGCTCGTTGTAGGTATGATACTGGTTACGCCTGCGATGGCGTGTCCGGCTGGGAAAGATTGCCCTAATGTATCTCAAAACTGCCCAGCGTGCGGATATTTAAGTGCTCCAAAATCAGATGCTGAAGTGAACATGATAGAGATATCAAAAGAAAAAGAAAAAAAAATTATAGCAGAAGCATTATCTGATGAAAGAATCTCAAAGTTAAACAGTGAGCTTAAAAAACTAGGCTACACTCCTTCTACTAGTGAATTCAATGCATCGATGCTAACTACAACAACGACAAACGAAACAGTCACAAGTTCGATTGTAATAATGCCATTTGACAACGGGCGTAAAAATGAATCTGCTGTCGCAGTATTTACTTCCAATGAACATGGAAGTGCTGCCATAGCAGCTATGCGAAATAACAGTGAGGTCACATTACTAGAGTACGATTCTGTTAAGGGTACCTTCCAAGTAAGTTCGGTGGATTGTGACTTCTGTATGTGGGCTGTTGATAAAATATGTGGTTACCTCGCAGAGGGAGGATGCGCTTATGCATGTGCGCAACTAGCTACAAAGATTCCGCATCCAGCTTGGATGGCTGTTTCAGCGGCTTTTTGCTGGGTAATATGTGACTTCGTTCTAGAAAATTATGCATGCAGTTGGAGCGCAACTACAGTTTGTCAAGAAGTGGGGTTGTGCTAGTGAAGCCTATTATTACTTCTATTATTACTTTTTTTCTTTTTTTAATAATGTCATCAGTTATTCGTATCACAATAATGTCTTATTATCCACAATATACCTATTTTGCGCACGTACTTTCTTCGTTTTTGATTGCTATAGGTTTTGCATTTTCAATCCCTTTCATATTTATGAAATATCTCTCACTTCCCCCTAATTATAGCCCAAAGACGAAGAAAAGGATCCAAATTGGGTTTACTATTTTGGTTTTTGTATCATCATTTTTAGGATCCTATTTTGGAAATATGCCAAAAATATAATCAATTACGTAGGAGATTCTAAAATGTTAAAAAGAATCATAATTATTCTTTTCTTCTTTATAGTTGTAGGCGGATGTTTAGAAGAGACAAACAATTTATTAAACGCTGAAAAAATAATAAATAATTCTCAGGAAAGATACGGATCTATTGACGTATTTAAGTATACAGTAATTTCCACAACAGAGTTTCAAGGAGAAGAAGTAACTCAAAAAATAGATTTTTTGTTTAAGAAGCCAAACAAGTATAAGTGCATTTATCAATCAAAGAACTTAACTACAGTTTCTAATGGAACAGTTACCTGGATATACGATTTAACTAAAGGTGAAGTAACAGTAAAACATTTAGAAGGCTATAAAGGAACACCAGATTTTGATTATGGCACTCTTCTTAAAGACTTACTTAAAACTAATAATGTGAAATTAATTGGAGAAAAGGAACTATTTGGAAAATCATGTTATATAATTGAAGCTATACCAAAAAATAAAACTTCTATAATATCTCAAGACATGTGGGTAGATAAAGAAAGCTTGATTCCAGTTAGAATCGATACAAATTATGGAGATTATAAATCAAGGGTAGAATACACAAATATATTCGTAAGCACTGATGTTAACGACAATGAATTTGAGTTTACTCTACCAGAAGGCGCAAAAATTATAGAACCGAGCACAACACTTCCCAACCAAGTCAATATAGAAGAAGCTCAGAAGAGCGTAAATTTTACAATATTGAAACCTTCTTATTGTGCTGGGTACCAATTCGCAGGGGTGACAGTACTTGAATATGGAAATAGTGCTTATTTAACCTATTCTAAAGAAGGAAACGTGTTAACTATTTTTCAAACTCCATCCAAGAGTTCAGTATCAAATGTAGGAAATATTACAATCGAAAATTTAAAAGGGAAAACAATCGAAATATTTGACAATACAATTATCAAATATAACTATGGGAATACATATATTATAATTTCAGGTCCAGTAAGTGAACAAGAGCTTATAAAAATAGCAGAGTCTTTGGGATAATATCGCATTTCGAACAATAAAGTTCGAACTTACAAACATGAAGTCATTTCTAATAAATAAAATGAAACATATAGTCATCATATTCTATGGATTGATCCCAAAATCTGGATGCCGTTAAAGATCCAAAGTTATAACGGTGACAAACTTCTGATGACACTAGAATATGAGAATTATTCTATAAATTCAGGCATAAAAGATACTGAATTTGAATTTAAACCTCCAGAAGGTACTGAGGTGATTAATATATGAATATAGACCATATCGTTAAAGAAGAATTATTACGTTCACTTCCAGTACTATTTGTTAGTTTTTTAATAATCGGGCTACTGATTAGGGAAGGATATATTCCGTTAGAGATGTCAAGGGTATTTATTCTTGCCCTCTTTGTTACAGCTGTCCATTTCTTTTTTATGGTCTGGTATAGAAAAAAGGAACAGATTGATAAGAATTCTATCTTTTATATAATTGACCATATTTTGAGCTCAAGGTTTTATGAAGAAAAAACTGCAAAATCCCATGATAAAGAAATCAGCATCTTTTCCTCGCTTCGAAAAAATGTGGGTCTTCTAATTATTACGCTGTTCCTGTATATTGCTTACCTCTACGCATCTCTAACTTATCACATAGATCAGATCTTCTGGATCTTAGTTCTATTATTTGTTGGGGGCACGCTATC
Source organism: Methanosarcina flavescens (assembly GCF_001304615.2). Classification (NCBI taxonomy): domain Archaea; kingdom Methanobacteriati; phylum Methanobacteriota; class Methanomicrobia; order Methanosarcinales; family Methanosarcinaceae; genus Methanosarcina; species Methanosarcina flavescens. The sequence continues at coordinate 2,729,642 of NZ_CP032683.1, forward strand.
AAAAATCATATATGGTGAAAGGAAAGAAGATCAAAACAATCCTGTGAGATTGCTGTTTTTCTATGTAATCGCATGCGTTTTTATTTTTGTACGTTACCTTGTACTTGATTATCCTATTCTTCCTGTTTTAAAAGGAAGTATAATTCTTGGAATATTACTGATATTTTTGGTTTTAGGAATAAAATGGTCGCAGCGTAAACAAAACTCGATTTAATCACATTGAACAAAGTGCATTATTTTGTTAATTAAACATTTGAGGTGAGAGAGACGCTAACGAAGAAAATTGCATTTGCACTCTTTTTGATAAGTTGTGCCATTTTTACATCGGGCTGCGTGAATGAACTAGAGGCAGAAGATACTGAACTGATTGCAGAAAATACTGAACTAATTGCAGAAGAAATTGCAGCAAAGATGCAGGAAAAAGAAAACAATATCGAGGATTCTTCGTATACCCTTTGTATAACAACGTTTCTTGAAGGAGAGAAAGTTCAGGAAAGTGAGTTTGATATCGTCTGGAAAAAACCGAATATGAAGAAAACAATTACAAAAGGAACAGAGAATGAGACTGTAATGATTTACGATGGGAAAATTGAATGGTTTTACGATCCCGGGACAAATGCTGTCCAGAAAATAATAGTTCCTGAAGAATATCAAGAATCGGATCTCGACTACTTCAAGCTCTTTAACGATATTTTAGATGAATACGATGTTTCTGTGCTTGGAAATGATACTATTGACGGGAGAACTGCATATCTGCTTGAAGCAAAACCGAAAGAAGGAAGGGAAGAAAGCAATTTACTCGACGAGATAAAAATCTGGGTTGATAAGGAAACCTGGACACCCTTAAAGTATGAGATCTACAAGGGCACACAGAGAATGGAAATCGAAATTCAAGGTTTAAAATTCAATACTGGCATTTCGGATACTGAATTCGTATTTGATGTACCTAAAGGAGCAGAAGTAGTTACAATGAATTTTGAAGATTTAATTCACAAAAACATGTCCGAAGGAGGAATAAAGGTGCCTGCCCAAGGAGGGAAAGAAGCAACTATGGTTGCTGTTGTTTGAACAGATGTCGTATATGCAGTCGAAAATCTAATACAATCAGATAAAAGGGAACCTAAAGGTCAAGCACAAAGGGGAAGATTACGGGAAAAGGTATAAGGCGGTCAAGAACATGGGAGGCTGGTTCCCTGCAAAAGCCCTTGTAGTTATGAAAATTACTGAAATTTATGGGTGCAAGCCCGGGGACGGAACAGAGCCCGGAGAGAAACTGCTTTGATCCCGTTCAAAGCTTAATTCATAAGTTAGCTAATAAATAAGTTTAGTATAAATTTATAATTTTTTCTTCCCTGAAAATGAAAAATCTTTACGCTCTTTCTCGGACGAGAAGACTGCCAGGACACATGCTACTGGAAGAGAAATTGTATGACAGAATTGGTGGGCGGCTCTGTCATAAAAACTTTGATAAGTAAAAAAACTTTGAGAAACTAAAACATAGAGGAAGTTGCAGATGACCATGAAGGAAGAAAAGGAAAGAAAATCAATGTGTCGGATGGCTCCATGAAGATCACTGTGCTTACGAATAGTTCATATAGTGATCGGTAAAGTTCCCCTTATAGCCTGGGAGATTTGCAAAGATAAAGGGGCTGACCGTCTGATATGGTAGCGTGAGATTGAGAAATATCCCATAAAAAAGCGGTATGCCCTATGCCTATGTGGTCACTCAGAGAACAAAACCATTCTGTGACGGGACATATTAAAAGGTTCACTTTGATGGAACCGAATCAGGAGACTTTAAACCCTTTTGGGCAGTTCAAACGCTTATCCTTGGCGCTTTTTTGACTCTTATTGACAACAACACTATGTGTCCACGCAGGATTCTGCACACAGGCAGGGAGAATATGAAACCTTGTCGAACAATCCGAAAATCCGGAAGCTTGAGACATTGCTATTGAGGAAGCCTGCAACTGCCCTTAGGTAGGTTGATAATTATTGATAATGTTACAGGAAAGACAATTGAGCCTGAACTTGAAAAGTCGATTGTCATCGAGGAAGGCCTCATCGTGGCGAGCATGGTCCTCTCTGAGTACGCGGCGAGATCCCGATAAATCCGCAGATGGCAAACAGTATGAGATCAGGAATAGGGTCATTCTCTGCAGGCGTGGAGAATCCAAAAATAAACCATTCTGTGATGGAAGTCATGCAAAGACTGGGAAAGATTGAGAAAATTGATACAGTGTATGTGGGTGAATTCAATATAATGCTTAATTATGACAGCACAGCCCTATTCTTGAATCCACAAGCCTCTTTGTATACTCATCAGAAGGTGAAAGCATCACATCGTGGGAATTACCCATCTCTACAATTTTTCCGGAATTCATAACGGCTATTCTGTCAGCAATCTTCAGGGTCAGGGAGAGATCGTGTGAAATATATATCATTGCAAACCCTCTCCTGTTCTGAAGGCCCTTTAAAAGACGCAATACATTCGCGGAGGTTGAAACATCCAGAGCCGAAGTTATCTCATCGGCAATAAGGAGTTTTGGCTGCATAACCATTGCTCTGGCAAGTGCGACCCTCTGTCTCTGTCCGCCGCTGAGTTCCCCGCAATATTTTCTGAGGAAATTATCAGTACTGGGAAGATGAACAAGTTCAAGGGCATTTTTAACCATTTGCAGTCTATCCCCATTGGACCCGATTTTATTGATATAAAGAGGCTCTTTGACTGCGTCAAGCACGGTAAACCTGTTGCTGGTCGAACTGAACGGGTCCTGGAATACTATCTGAATGCCATTGAACCTGTTTCCATAGTTACCCCTGCTGACATTACCGTCCATAAACAATACCTCTCCGGATTCGGGTCTTATTACGTTTGCAAGGATGTGTGCAAGGGTTGACTTGCCCGAACCGGTCTGACCGACAATTGCAAGGACCTCTCCTTCAGTCACTTCCAGACTGACATTATCAACTGCCTGAATATATTCTCCATCTGGAAGACGATAGCTGAAATTCAGGTTCTTTGCTTCCAGAAGGTTTGCTATGCCCCCTCTATGGCATGCAATTTCCCGTCGGCCTCCTACAGGCATCAGGACCGGAGAAGCTTTACTGCAAATATCGATTTTTTGCGTACATCTCGGGCTGAAAGGACATCCCTTAAACTCATCCCCTGCCGGCACGTCCCCGGGAATCCCCCATAAATCTTTATAAACGAAAATATCCGGAGTCGAATGGACAAGCCCCCTCGTATAAGGGTGCCGGGGAGATACAAGAATCTCCCTTACAGGGCCGGATTCCACAACCCTTCCCGAATACATAACTGCAATCCTGGACGCCACAGAAGAAACAAAAGTGATATCATGAGAGATCATTAACATCGTATACCCGTTCTTCTTCTGAAGGTCAACCAGAAGGTCCCTGATCTCCTTTCGGGTAAATGCGTCAAGTGCAGAAGTAACTTCATCAAGAATCAGTAGTTTCGGATCGCATGAAAGAGCCATTGCCAGAAGAACTCTCTGCCTCATACCCCCTGAGAGCTGATGCGGATATGAATCCATCCATTTCGGATCAAGGCCGACAGTCCGGAATAGATCGGCACATTTACTCCGGGCCATTTCAGAGCTGATATCAAGATGTCTTATCATTGGTTCTGTTACCTGAACGCCTACTCTCATAACAGGATTCATAACCTCCAGGCTGTTCTGGAAAACTATTGCAATATCTTTCCATCTTAATTTATCCATTTCGGGTTCAGGCAAAGAAGAGAGAACCTCCTCCCTGTAAAGAATTTCACCAAAAATGGCTGTATTTTCCGGCAAAAGCCCCATGATTCCAAGTGCAACAGTAGTCTTGCCACTTCCGGATTCTCCAACAATGCCCAGTATTTCTCCTTCTTCGATTTCAAAAGAAATGCCGTCAACAGCCTTAACAGTATTACTGTCTGTTAGATAGTGGCATTTAAGATTATTGACTTTAAGCAGACTCATAATCAGAAACCTTTCTTTATCTTTAATTTTGGATCAAGTATCCTTTCCATATCCCTGCTTATGAACGCAAGACAGAGCAGGAGAAAAATAAGCATAAATAATGGAGGCAATAGCCACCATTGCCAGTAAGGCGTAAAATATATGGAACGGAAGCCGGTTGCATGATTAAGCATCATCCCCCAGCTTTTGGAAGTTGGGTCTCCAAGGCCCAGAAAAGCAAGTCCTGCTTCGGCTATGATTGCATGGGAGGATATGCCGATAACAAGCACAAGCAGAACAGGCATAACTTCAGGAAAGATATGCCTCCAGAGCAAGTAAAATGGTTTTGCACCGTAATTCCGGGCTGCAATAATATAGTCGTTCTTCTTCAAAAACAGCGTCTGGGAACGTGCAATACGTGCAGGTTTAGCCCAGCTGAATATTACAAGGATAAGAATTACGTTAAGAATACTTGGGCCAAGAAAAGCAGAGATTACGATCAGAAGAGGAAAACTTGGAAGAGCCATTGTTACATCAATTACTCTCATCAGGCCCTGGTCAATGTGTCCTCCCATGTATCCGGCCAGGATCCCAAGAGCTCCTCCCCCAAACCCTGCCGCAAAGGCTACTGCGAGCCCTATTGTAAGGCTCATTCTTGCACCATAACAGATCTGTGACCAGATATCCATACCAAGTTCATCGGTTCCAAGTATATGTTCGGAACCTGGAGGTTCAAGGGAATCCCCTGTGATCTTCTGAGGGGGATACATTGTTATCACAGGAGCAAAAACTGCCATTAAAATGATACAGATAATGCCAAGAATACCAAATTTTCCTTCAGTACTGAACTTAGAGAATGTCTTAGCTATAATCTTAGCTATAATACTAAACTTAGAGAATGTCTCAGCTATAGTACTTTTAGAAAATTTCCTAGCTATACTGCTGACAATTCCGTTAATATTTAATGCCTGAATAAAAGAGAGTATTCCGGCATTTCCAAAGGCAGCAATATCTTTTATCATATCCCAACTCTCGGATCAAGTTTTTCGTATATTTTGTCAACCAGCAGATTGCAGATAAGTATGGAGACTGCAATTACCAGGAGAATCCCCTGAATAAGAGGATAATCCCGGCCGACTACAGCACTTCTGAGAGTCATCCCTATGCCAGGATAGGAAAAAACACTCTCAACAAGTACAACACCCCCCATCATTGTACCGACCATAAAACCTGTTCTTGTCACTACCGGAAGCAGGGCATTTCGAAGTGCATGCCGGTTCCATACAGTTTTTTCACCCAGGCCTTTGGCCCGGGCAGTCCTGATATAATCCTTTGTGGTCACTGTAATCAGTGTATTTCTGGTGAGCAGGTACACCCCGGTCAGCTGTGAAAGTGACAGAGTCACAACAGGCAGAAAGGCATGGTACAATATATCCCATGCCTGTTCTACCGGACCATTATAGTTTGCAAAGGGAGTAACAGCTCCTGCAAGCGGGAAAAACCTGAGATATACACTAAAAAACAGGAGAAGGATCAGGCCAAGCAGAAATGAAGGAATTTCTGCAAAGGTGATCATACCCATCATTATAATTCTATCACTCCCATTTTTCCGGTTTTTTGCCGATATTGTTCCGAGCACCACACCTGAGATTGTACTGACTACTGTAGCACACACGACAATCAACATAGTCCAGGGAAGATGAAGTAGAATTACATCACTGACCGGCATTTTGTAATAAATACTCCTGCCCAGATTTCCAGTCATTAGATTTTTCATATAGACTAAAAACTGTTCATGCAATGGCCTGTCAAGTCCGTAATAGTTTATGTAATAAAGGCGCTGCTCCTCCGTCATTTCAATAATTTCTTCCCCGACCTCGTCTGCGGAAGTTGTGGAGAATGGATCTCCGGGCATCATCCTTGGAAGAAAAAAATTAATGGCAAGAATTACAAAAAGGGTCAATAACAACCTGAAAATGAACGAATTCCTGTCCTTTTCCATCCAATCATCTGCCGTTAAATTACTATCCGATCATCTGCCGTTAAATTACTATCCGATCATTTGCCGTTAACTTTCCAGGTCATCATACCGGTATATACATCCGACTCAGAACGGTACATTCCATCCACAGAGGCATTTTTATAATAATTCCTTATTTTTTCCTTTGTTTCTTCATCAAAATCACGGCCCCGTCCAATAAACTCAATTGCCTGGTCTGCCGCTTCTTTCCAGTCCGTTTCTTCATTCCATTCGGAATGGTTGATCCTGACCGAGGGCCTGTAGCCTGAGAGGTAAAGATACATGAATGGATAGATTATGCCGTTCATATTATTCGCAGAGTTTTCACCGAGTATTGAACTCCGGATATCACGATACGCCTTATCCTCACCTCTCCTCAGAAAGTTACTGTAATAACAAAGGTTTTTTGAGCAGGCTATCATCATATCAAAGTTTTCAACATCCCTTATTCCGGGAGTCATGGAGGCAATTACAAGGTCAAACTCGTTCCTGAAACCAAGCTCATCTATATCTGCCGTCCACCAGGAGCATTCAATGACATCTACCGGCAGGGACTCCTTTTTTACCGCATCTCTTAATCTGTTGAGCATTCCGGACGATATGTCAAGTGAAGTCACCTCTGCTCCAAGCCTTGCAAGCGGAAGGGACAGGGTTCCAGGTCCGCATCCGATATCCAGAACTCTGGAACCTTCCGGATTAAAACCGGCTTCTTCAAGAAATTCGAGAATATCATCGGTTTTCTTCTTTCGTTTACCTTTGTCAATATTATTGGCATAGTTCTCCGAGCGTTTGTTCCAGAATTCTGCCATCCTGCCCTCATCCAGGATACTCAGACCATTACCTGTAGCTTTTTTCCAGCATTCGACCAAGTTATTAATATCATCTTTTTTATCATCTTTTTTCTGCAATTCCATCCCTCTCAAGATACGAAAGAATACTGTGTGTTCTTGCATGGTGGTCATACATGTTCATCCAGCCGTCATATTTCGAAATCCGCCATGCATCATACGAGGTAGTATAATAGAGTGGTATTGCGGGTATATCCTCCGCAAGCACGGTTTGCATATCGTATACTATTTCCTTCCGTTTACCATCGTCAGGTTCCTGCAATTCCTGGGCGCCAAGCGTATTCAGGGTATCATTGTGGTAACCATATACTGCTGCGCCAGATGCTACACTTTCAGACTGTAAACCTGTATCACAGTATCTCGTACGCAGATAATCCGCATCTGCTCCCCAGCCGCCAAACCCACCGATCAGAAGTTCAAAGTTTCCTTTATTTAGATTGGCATCCCTGGATTTGCTCTCAAGGGCCTTTACCTGAACATCAATTCCAACTTCACTCAGTCTCTCTTTTATAAGTTCGCCAATACGGACTTCGCCGCTGCTAAGAGACAATACATATGACAATTTTTTCCCGTTTTTATCACGGATTCCGTCCCCATCGGTATCAATCCATCCAGCTTCATCAAGCAATGTTCTGGCCTTATCTGGATTGTAATCATATTCCGGCTGGTCAGGATTATACCAGATATGGTCTTCAGAGAGTATGCCCATTTTACCGGGTTTCCCTGCACTTCTTGCAATCTTTTCTACCAGTTCATCTCGATCAATGGCATAAGCAAAGGCCTGCCTTATTTTCCTGTCATTAAGCTCCGGGAATTTTTTCATATTGAAATAAAACTGGTAACCCCAGAAAGCCGGCTGCTGGACTATTCTTACATCAGGATCTGATTTGAACCGGGCAAGAGTATCAGGAGATACCCCTGTGAAATCTATTTTCCCCTGTTCAAAAGCTATTAATGAGTCGCTGACCGGAATGAATTCAACGGCTTTAACAGCAGTCTCCGGCCCCCAGAATTTCTCGTTTGTTACAAACCGGTATGATCCATGCTCTTTATTGTACTCTTCAAGGAGGAACGGACCAGTCCCGATGACTGTCTGTGGATCAAGGAAACTTACAGGGTCTGAGATATCTTTGTAAATATGCTCAGGTATGATCTTAAAACCCGTGAGCTTGTAAAGGAAGGTTGAAACCGGCTGGCTCAGTACAAATTTAACTGTACTGGTATCCACGACCTGGACATTATCTACAACTCCAGCCTCAATTCCCCCTGACACAGGTACATTTTCCTGCTCATAATCAAAAGTAAATTTAACATCGCTTGCTGTAAAAGGTGCTCCATCGCTCCATATTACACCTTCACGGAGATGAAATGTATATTCTGTTCCATCCAGACTGACATCCCAGCTTTCAGCCAGCCAGGGAATTATACCTATTTCATCTCTTTCTACCAGGCTGTCAAAAATCATTCTAACCTTTGATGATCCAGGACCTCTCGGATATATCGTAAACGGTTGTGGATATCCATAATCTCCGCCGCTCAGATAAACAACATCCGCGTGCTGAGATCCTTCAGCAGTATTCTCAGCCAATGCCTCCTCAGCCAATTGCTCGGTCTGAGTTCTGTCCGGACCAATGCAGCCTGATATCATCAGAATCAGGGCTGCCAGGAAAGCAGAAAATAGCATTAATAACTTTTTTCTCTCCATTACAGAACACCTTATTTTTGCAATTATTCTGTTAATCACTCGGTAATATGAATAAAAATATTAACGACATGTAAGTGTTATTATCTAAATCTATAAGAGTGTTACTAAATGCTTCAAAAACAAAGGAATTTTCTTAATAAAACTTCGAAAATCAAGACCCTAATTTGATAAGCATTTTCCAAGTAATATTTTCGAAGGATAAGCTCTTGTTAAAAACTAATATTTTTCACTAAATTCCATTGCAAAACTACAAGTTCATCTGTCTGACCAAAAACGCTTTCCTTTTAGGCTCTGTAGAAAACCTGTCTACATCAGATGAAAGAGGCTGAAAAAAGATAAGTATATTCAGATCTTGCTACTCATTTCAAATTTATGGAAATTCATTACTTCAGAGGATTTCTACAGAGCCTAAAATTCATTACATAATATAATTGAAAAAGAGAAATCAAAATTAATCCTTCATTTTGATTATTAGATACTATGTGGATAAATTTATAATCAATCAAATACAAGTAGTTTATAGGGTTTAAGGTAGTTTATAGACTTTAAGTTGCTTTCCCAAAACTCATTTAAACTATGTTCTGTTGAGAAATGAGAAAGCATTAACATTTAAAGTATCGGGGAGTTGCTTTGCTTTCCCAGTTAATTGATTAAGGAGTAGTTATGGTTCTAAATAGAAACTTTAGAACCAATTTAATAGTTGCGTTACTCTATCTTTCGGATTATTGGGCAGTTTGACCTGTCTTATAGAGGATGGAAGCTCAGGAAAAGTAATGCAAGGTTTGAATTTTTAGACTAAATTTGAACCCTGTGGTGCTCTGAAATTTTTGCAAACTTTAGGAAGACTAGGGAGATGAAGAGATTGCAAAGAAATATAATTTGAAATAAAAATTATAATTTTTTTAAAGCAATTTACTTTGATCTTATATTGAAAAATTGAGAGCTTATCTTCAAAATTAATAATAAAGTGATTTTACGATGTATAAATTGGAGATAAATACCATTGAAAAAATAGCGAAAACAGTTATTTTAATCCCGGCAATACTGGGGCTGATTTTCATTATATTTATCTACTATTCTGAATTAAGTGGAAAGAGCATATCTGTTGGAGGTAATTATCTTATTTTTGGCCTTTTAATTAATATCGGACTTTTAATATTAATTTATATGTCTGTACGTGGATTTATTAAGGCTTATAACGAAGCTGAAAGAAAATAAAAAATGTTGTAAATTAACAATAAAATGTTATAAAATAACAATAACGCACAGAAGTTCTGTAAACTAAAAGTAAAATTTTTGAATATTATGTTATATTATATTCGGTTTAATAACTTTTGAGGTTTAAGGTTTTATAGAATTTTCAATCTTTACCATTTGAATTAATTCAAAATCGAAATATCACATTTTATAAAAACAAAGTCATGAGTTGGTAAACATGGAAATATCTCTAGTGAAAGAGAACGATTTTTGTATTTCATTATCACATTTATTGTAGGCACATTATATGGATACTTGTCTCATGATTTAATGAATGGAATACGCACTGGGATATTCATTGGAATTGGGTTCGTTATAGGGAATATACTCGTAGGAAAAAGACTAAGAGAAGAAAACAAGAAGTAGAAAAACACTAAAATCAATAGCAAATGAAATAAGTCAAAGCAAAACGCAAGAAATTTTAATTTCTTTTTTCAATCAAATGCAATAGCAAATGAAATAAGTTAAAGCAAAACCAAATAAGTAAAAACAGTATCAAAATAAGTCAAATCAAAACGAATCAAAATTAAAAATAGAGTGAATATTATTTAAGCCCGCCCGTAGGCGGAACTTGAAAAATCACTCTGCTGGAGCTTCTGCTGCGGCTTCGAGGCCGAGAAGAGCTTTTATGGATTTGCTTCCATATTCAACGATTTTTGCATTGACCTGGACAATGTCGTGGGCAATTTCCTTGCCGCGCATCATCTTTCTCCTACGCTGCCCTGGCTGCTTGGGGACATAGCCTACACCTACTGCAAGTAGAATCCTCTGCCTTCTGGAGCCTGGGAGGTCGGGTTTCATAACAAAACCGCTGCCGTCACTACCGCCAGTTATCTGGACTTTGTATCCGGTCAGGCCAAAAATCGCACCATCAACAACATCGCCTATTGCTTTCCCGATTAATGCGTTTGCTTCAGCATCTTTTACATCGATCTGGTAAGCACGCCCTTCCTTTGGGTCAGAAACTACAACTTTGAAACTAGCCATGTGAAATCCTCCAATATCTGATTTATTTTTAATAATTCCTTTGCCTTTTCATCCGAAACTTTAACCGGATTTTCCTGAATTTTTACCTGAACCTTATGTGCAGCCTGATATAATTTCTGAACGTAATTTGCACTTATAAGCGTTATTTTGCCCAGAAAGGATTGTCTTTCCGTTTCAGGGAAAGGAAAATATCAAGAGTTTCCTTTTCATCGGTTGAAAGGGAATCATAAATCTCGTGCTCAAGAATCTTAGCGTGCCTCTCAGGCACATTGATGTAGAGCACATCCTCTTCTTTGATCTGCCTGCCTACGGTTGCGCCTTCAATTGCCATTGCAACCTCTTTGCCTGCCCCTGCCGATGGAATATTCTCGCCTTCGGACTGCAGTCCCTTAATCTTGCCTACAACATTTCCGTTTTCAAGCATAACATCGACATTTGTCCGCACGACCCCACCGAGCACCCTTACGCCGACAACTGCGGGCTTGCTCTGGCGGAATACACAGCCCGGAAGAATTTTGAATTTTCCGGGACGGATTATCGTTTCGAAAATCTTTTTTTCAGCCTGTTCCTGCTGCTCTTTCACATATTTCTGGTAATCTTCAACCAGGCGGTAGATCACATCACTTGTGAATACCTTCACATTGCTTTCCTGCAGAAAATCTCTGGCATCAGGATGAACCTTGACATTGAAACCGACAATCACAGAATAAATCGGGTCTTCGACAGTCGACACCTCAACCGCATCCCGGTGTGAGATGTCTCCTACTTCGGCTTTCCTGATAGGAACCTCATCTTTCTGAAACTCATGGACAAGAGCCTCAAGGGAGCCAAGAGTATCGGCTTTGATCATGATACCTACCGAATCAGTATCAATCCTTACCTCATCGATCTCGGATTTTACCTGGGCTACAATCTCATCAAGGGTTTCTTCGGTAGCAACCCTTATCGGAGAACCTGCAAGGGCACCCTCGAGCCCGGGAGCTGAAATCTTTACACCAGCAGCAGCAGTAACCTTTTTCACCTGCTTGAACTTGCTCTCGTAATGAATTTCAGAAAGTTCCCTGGGTTTTAAAAGCGCACGGACTTTTGTCTGGATGGGTTCTCCCAGACTTCCGATAACAACAGTATCGCCCTTTTTCAGAGTGCCATCATAAAGGATGACATCAAGGGTTGCACCCAGTCCTTTCTCTTCCTTGACCTCTAGCACAGTGCCGACTCCAGGGCCTGTAGCGCTGTACTGCAGGTTTGCTTCAAGGAATTTCTGAGCCAGGCCCAGAAGCACCATAAGGACATCAGGAATTCCTTCACCTGTAACAGCACTTACAGGCACAACACCCAGGGTTTTCTGGAAGTTTGTAACCCGGTCATATCGATCTGCTGCAAAACCCTGATTGTACAGTTCGCCTATTACCTCATAGAGTTTTGTCTCAAGCCGAGCCTGGACATCCTCGGACTGTTTTTTGAAAGTGGCTGCAAAAGGCAGGTTTTTTTGTGAGATCCAGCCGCCAATTTTGTCGATCTTATTGGCAACAACAACAAAAGGAGTTTTAAAACGCTTTAAGATCTGCAGACTCTCGTAGGTCTGGGGCTTGAAACCTTCGTTTATGTCTACAACTACAATTGCAAGATCGGCAAGAGCGCCTCCCCTGCTCCTTAAAGTTGTAAAGGCATGGTGCCCAGGGGTATCAATAAAGAGCAGTCCTGGCACTATGAACCTGTCTCGAAGCTTCGGATCTCCGAGCTTGTTGACAATCACGTCTATTGGGACTTCAGTTGCCCCTATATGCTGTGTGATGGCGCCGGCTTCTCCACTAACAATCGCAGTGCCCCTGATCTTGTCCAGCAGAGTTGTTTTCCCGTGGTCGACGTGCCCCATCACGCAGACTATAGGAGTCCTTAAATTTTTCTTGTCGGCCATATGCAAAACCTCTCTCATTCCCGCGTCTTATTTGCTGCAGGTCCAGAAGGGTCTGGGTTTTCCCCTACAGACCCATATTGCAGGTACCGGATAAACAAAAGCCTGGAGTCGTGTCCTGGAGTCTCAGGAGCACGGAAAAAGGCTTTGAGTACCTGCTTATTCGTACAGACAGACCTCGTCGATCCTGGAATATTTCCCTATCTCGGAGTCCTTAAAGTGGATTGCGATTTCCCTTGCTGCAGCTTCCGGGGAATCGGATGCGTGAACTACATTTCTGCCCACATCCAGAGCGAAGTCACCACGGATTGTTCCGGGAGCCGCATCCACAGGGTTTGTAGCCCCGTTTATAGCCCTCATGACCCGGATTGCATCTTTTCCTTCAACTACCATTGAAACTGAAGGGCCCGACGTGATGAATTCGACAAGACCGGAGAAGAAAGGTTTTGCTGCATGTTCAGCATAGTGTTCTTTTGCAGCGGCTTCACTGATAACGTTCATTCTGAGAGCGACGATTTTTAGGCCCCGCTTCTCGATTCTGGAAATTACCTCTCCGACCAGCCCGCGCTGGACTCCGTCAGGCTTTACCATAACGTATGTCTGTTCCATGTACACACCTTAATAGTTCGAATAAACTGCCAACTCTATTCTTATGCTTTCTTCAACTGGATTCTGCCTTTCTCGGTCCACTTGGTACGCCTTGGCAGCCTACCCAGGTTGAAGTTGCTCATGCACTTGGAAGAGTGCATATAGTAGGTAGAGCCGTCTTTCTTGACGTAGAGCTTACCAGTCCCGGGCTCCAGCATCTTTCCACAAAAATAGCATTTCCTCTGTTCCATCCATCTCACCGCTTTCTCATCTGGTGGTCAGTTTCTTCGCTTCTCTTGAAGTTTCAAGAAGCATCAGGATGTCGCCAATGCGGACAGGGCCTACGCAGTTTCTTGTAATAACACGACCCTTGTCCCTGCCTTCCAGAACCCTGCACTGGATCTGGCTGGCTTCGCCATGCATACCCGTATTCCCGATAATGTCAATAACCTCAGCAGCAAAGCCGCCGGTTGTGCTTTCGTCAGCCATAATCAGCACCTCTTATTATCAGGATTATTTAAGAGCTTCAAGCTTCTGGGTAATGTCCTGAACCATTTCAGCTGCTTTTCCTGCATCCACGATTGCGACAGTTGCACAGGACACACCAAGCCCGCTGGCTGCACCCAGTTCCTTCTGGTTTTTGACGAAGATGTAAGGCGCTTTCTTCTCTTCGGAAAGGGGAGCGATGTGGGCAACGATCTCGGCAGGCTCTATGTCTTCTGCAATGAGAACGAGCTTTGCATTGCCTCTCTCTATTGCTTTTGTGGCTTCATTGGTGCCTTTTTTAATCTTTCCAGTGTCTCTGGCAAGCTCCAGAGCTTCAAGTGCTTTGTTTGTAAGTTCTTCTGGAACATCGAATTTAGCTAATTGTGCCATTTAAATTTCTCCTTCGAAATTGCGGTACTCGCAATTTTTCATCAATCATAGGTTTTTAACACACATCTATCAACATTGAGATTCAGATTCTTAAATTAAAGCCTGAGATACTTCAATGTGGAAAGTAAATGAGTTGAAACAAGATACTGCTAGCTAAATGCCGCAGATCGAACCTTAGAAGTACATGATCACCTATAAACTTTCTGCTTGAAAACGTTAGTCATAAACGAAAAGCAGAAGTAGAGTAATAAGAAATTCTTATATATAAGGTTATTTTCAATTCCCGGATGAAAACCGAGTTAATACGTCATGGTTATAAGGAATGTAAGAAATTTTGGTCACATGGACACAATTTACTATGAAGCTCACAAAAATCTCTATCTTAACCTTACAAACCGCTGCAGTGCGGATTGTATCTTCTGCATCCGCAATTTTGCAGACGGGGTTTACGGATATAACCTGAGGCTCTCGAAAGAACCGGCAGCTGAAGAAGTCATCGAAGCCCTGAAAGGATTGGATCTTTCAAAATATCGGGAAATTGTATTCACAGGACTTGGAGAACCTACTCTCAGGTTTGACACAGTGCTTGCAATAACCCGCTGGCTAAAAAGTCGGAATGTCCGGGTCAGGCTTGATACCAACGGACAGGCAGCCCTGATAAATCCGGGAAGAGATGTGATCTCGGAATTGAAATCCGCAGGCATAGACTCCGTTTCCGTAAGTTTGAACGCTGAGTCCGAAGAAAAGTATAACAAACTCTGCAGGCCGATTCACAAAAACGCTTATGGTGCAGTGCTCGATTTTATAAGAGGAGCAAAACAGGCAGGAATCTATACAAGAGTTACAGTAGTTGAAGTGTCCGAAATAGACATAGAAGAGTGTAGAAAGCTTACCGAGGAGCTCGATTCGGATTTCCATATAAGGGCTTTATCCGAAGCTGCAAGCAAAGATATTTGAAAACCGCTAAAGGTCCATATATTTAAAAAATTAAGCTGTTTAAGACTCTATAGATGTAAATCAGCTTTATAATTAAAAGCTACATAGCTGAGAAATACATTCTTCCAGGTTATAAATAAGATCTCATAACTATTAATGACTATTATTTATGGGATGAGATTTACAGTACTGAGATTAATAGTATCGAAATTTGCAGCACTGAAATTTAAAGAATTAAGATTTACATAACTGAGATTTAAAGAATTAAGATTTACATAACTGAGATTTACGGGATTGAGATTTACGGGACTGAGATTTACAGGACTGAGATTTACAGGACTGAGATTTACAATATTGAGGTTTATAGAAAGGAAATTTCCAGAACTGGAGATTTATACCTTCAGTTCTGAAAATTTCAGATTTCCAGATTTTCTTCTTAATTTTCAGGAATGTGTTTTTCATCATCAAGGTTTTCAAAGTCGTCAGAGTCCTCCTCTTGGGCCCGTTTGAAGGTTTTGTTTTTCAGGAAGATGGCTACTATCATGACTGCCAGTAAAAGAGCTATAGGAAACTTAAAGAAATTAAGCAATCCGGAAAGCCCTGAGGAGTCCCCCAAAGAGCCGTAGTTCTCTGTACCCAAATTAGCTTTATTATTTATATCAGCCGAGTTTTCACCTGAAGAAGCCGATGCAATCTCAACTATGTTTTCAATACCTTCAGTCGTTGAAGTGCCCTCATTTAGTGGTATTCCGGTTTCCCTTTCCTTATCAATATCGGATTCCCTGATCTCTTTATTGGAGAGGAAACTATCTCCAAAGAGCCGTGCAAAAACCATGGGGTTTCGCTCAAAAAGATACGCTGATCCGTCGTCACTTGCCGCGGCAAGGGTTGAGCTATCAAGGGAAATAGACACGCAGTTAATATTTCCTCCACAACTGGCGTTCCAGAACTCTTTTCCCTCCATATCGAGGACGTAAAGCGTATCATCCCAGCTTCCGGCTGCAATAAATGATGTATCTGGGGAAATTGCAACGCTGTAAATATCATCCTTTGCCTGATAGTCCCAGAGTTTTGTGCCTGTATTGTTAAATAGGTAGACCCTATCATCAAAACTTCCTGCTGCCAGGTGTGAGCCGTTGCTTGTTAGTGAAACGCTGCTGATCCAGTAAGCAGGATTGTGCATCCAGGAAAACTCCCCTTTCTGGTTAAGAAGATACACATTGTAATTGGATCCACCGGCAGCCACATAGTAAGCTTGTGGAGTCATGCATACGCTATTGATTACACTGCCTGTCTTTCTTTCCCAGACTTTATTTCCTTTGCTGTCAAAAAGGTAAATATACTGATTGGAACTTCCGGCTGCAACATAGGAACCATCTCTTGAGATAGCTACACTCCGGATGGAATCCCTTGAATCGAAATTCCATAAAAGCCTGCCTTCTCTGTTAAAGAAGTAAAGCTTGCCGTCCTCACTGCCTGCTGCCACATAGGAACCGTCATAAGAGATCGCCACACTATTCAGACTGCCCCCAGTTTCATAATTCCAGAGCAGATTACCATTCCGTGTAAAACAGTATACCTTTTTATCGTTGCTACCTGCAGCTACACGGGTCCCATCCGAAGAAATCGATACTGTATAAACAACATCTCCTGTAGTATAGTTCCAGAGTTTTTTTCCCTCAGAATTGAAAAGAGAAACACTATGATCAAAACCCCCTGTTGCAAGAAAATTCCCCCCGGAAGAGAGAGAAACCGCATTGACTATGCGTCCGGTTTCACACTTGCAAAGCAGATTAAAAGCCCTGAATTCCGAAAGATTGACGTCCCCACTATCCGGGATAACAGGGTCCGCAGCTCCCAAATCTGCAAACAGGCCGAAGGACAAACCCAATGCTATAAACAACCATATTCCCACCAACTGTCTCATATTAATTGTAATGTAGGAGTTTAACCCAAATGAATTTTTTGCTAGTGTTTGCAGTGGAAAAAAGGAATTTAGTCCTGGCTAATCGAAAAACCAGAACAGATCAAGTTATATTCAATATCCTTTAAGAGACAGAACAAAGTGGCAGGTGATCAAATTCACTGTCATTAACCTCATAAGGGGAATCACAGATTCCGTCTTTATCCAGGTCCGTACATTTCTGGCTAAAACCGGTTTCGTTTGGGGTTGCCCAGAAATTTCCTCAACAGAAACCATATACAGGAAGACTTCGTTTAAGAAAATAAAAAATAAAAAACAAAAATAATTAAATCCGATCTCTCAGATCTGCTTGGCCAGGAAAATAAGAGACCCTTTTTCAGTGCCGTCCCCAGAGTAGTTCGCCGGAGCTCGGAGTATAATTTCAAAATCTTTACTTGTATTGCTTGGAATTACTTCAGAAAAGTCTGACCAGGGAGTGGAAGAGATATAGATTCCTTCTGAAAATAACGTACCTGAAAAATCTCTGACCTCAGCGGAAAGACTGACATTGCTTTTTCCTGTGTTGCTCACCTTCAAAACCTGAGGTTTGACTGACTGCTCTGCTGACTGCCCTGAGAGCAGGGTTCCGAAATCGATGGCACGCCGATCAAGCTCAATGGGAACTTCAGATGTATTATTTGTCTCAGGTATTCCGATTATGACCGTAAGATCCACCGCAGTCACGGGAGGAGGTCTTGCAAGTGGAAGATAGTCGAAATCACTTCCGTTAACGTTGTACGGAAGGTCGCAGATCCCGTCCGAGTTTGAATCGTTCGAGACCTGGGAAAAACCGGTTCCTTCCAGATTTGCCCAGAAATTTCCTCCCAGGTTTGGCCCCCCGATTATATTTGTCCCGTCAGATTGCGTAGTATTCCAGACATTTCCTTCAGCATTTTCTGCTTTCACATTTATGCTATTATTGAAACAATTATTGTAAATTCGGTTATCTGCACTGTAGTCCAGCAGGTAGATGCCCGATTCGTTATTCGCTGCTATTATGTTGTTAGACAGCTCGTTGTCGTGGCAGTCTTCTTTCAGAAGGATGCCTGTGTTGCCATTTGAAATCGTGTTGTTATAGATCCTGGAATCGAAGACGAAAGTCAAATAAATTCCTTCCCTGCAACCTGTAATCAGATTGTCACGAAGCACAGTTCTTGCCTGAACGTCATAAATATCGATGCCGGTACTGCAGTTTACGATTTCATTCCTTGAGACTAGATTGTTTCCACCGCAGCAGGCAATGCTTATCCCATTGCCATTCGAGACATGGTTCTGGAACATTATATTGTCCCAGCAATGGGCTCCAATAATGAGATTACTCCCCTCAATGATATTATTTATCAGCAAGTTCTTCCCACATCCTTCGTCGAGCCAGATACCGTTTTGGAAAAAAGTATTTTTCAGGAGTGTACAGTTCCTGGAGTTTTGGAGGTAAACTCCGTACTGATTTTCGAAAAATGTATTATTCTCGATTGTGCAGTTATTAACCTGCTCAAGGCAGATCCCTGCCGGAGGGCAGCCTATCTCGTCCCATAAATAGACAGGCGCATTCGATTCGGGATCAGGAGCCTGATCTGTAACCGGATTTTCTCCTGTATCGCCGGGATTACTAGAATTACTGCCCTGGTCAGAGGTATTTATGGAATTTGAAGCTTCAGGAGCGGCAGTAATTTCCCCTGTTCCGGTTATATTGAAACCGCTGATAGTTACGTTATCAGCTTTAACTCGGAATACGCTTGAATTTCCGTCCCTGGCTTTTAAAAGCACAGCTCCAGAGCTATCAGATTCCGAACTGATCTTTATGCCAGAAACATTGACAAAGATGTTCTCCTGATACTCCCCTGCTTTCACAATTACAATATCCCCGGATGTAGAATTATTTACTGCAGCCTGGATTGAGTTTCCGGGTTCTACATAAATAACCTCTGCACTTCCTACATATGATGAAAATAGAAATAAGACGACAAAAAATGCGGCACTAAACCTCTTCCGGTTACGGCAGTCTCCGATAAGCATAATTTTCAAAACTAACCCTCCAGAATTACATTAACCCCTCCGGTTCAAGACAAGATAAGTTTGAACCGATAGTCATTGTTATAACGACCGTAATTTGTTAATATACAGATTAAATTAATAATTTATATATTAACTGTCCCATTAATTTAATAACCTCTATTAATTATCTTTTACATTCTTTTACAATGTACAACACAAAACAAAACCGAAAATAGAGAACTAACCTACAACAAAGCGTCGCCTCAGTGGGACTATGGGCGGGTTTGTGAGATAGGCAAGGTAGGCATTTGTATGGATACATTTCTTTTGGCAGCACAGTTATATGCTCTTGCAAAAATAGCACAAGAAAGAGTAAGGTAACCATATCTCCTGATCATCTCTGAGTCTCTTGCAAAAATAGCACAAGCAAAGGTAGGGTAACCGTAAATGCGCCGAAATCTCCTGATCATCCCTGAGTTTAGAGAAGAGAGATTGAGCAAGAGAATGTGCCCGACTTTAACTATTCCTCCAGATCTTAATCAATATCTGGAGCTTATCCCATGCCTGTTATGAAATTTTCGGATTGTATATCCACAATGTAAGCTATAGAATAAGGTTTCTGGGATTTTTTGTTTTTTCAGAAATATTAACAGATGTAACCTATAATAAAAAGAATATTAAATAATTGAAATTCTTATTTTAGGCTTTTAACTCATAATTTAATTACATAGGAGTTTATCTGTAATATTTTACAATTTTGAATTTTTTTCATCTTTCATAAAGGGAAATAAAGTATTATCAAGCTTTAAAAGCTCTCAACCAGAGAGATTATTGGACTATTGAAAAAAGTATACTTATATTTTAATTTTACAATTTTAGATTTAGTCCCAACTTGCCTCCCGAGAAGTAAAGTCAAAAGTTGGGATGTAACAAATCAAGAGTTTAAAGATCTTTAGAATTGAAAGAATAAAGATCTTAAAAATAAGAAAGAAAATTCAAAAATGGATAAATACTTGAAAAACTGAAAAAAATGAACTTTAGGGAGTTCGAACGGAAAATGCGACCTCTGCTCTTTTGTAATATCGTCGCGCACTTTGATTCCTTCCGGAGCAATTGCAGCAGAGGTCGCTTATGAATCCCATACAGGCAACCTGTCCTGTAACTGATTTTCAGGAAGGGAGGTTGTGAGTGGCAGCAGAAATGGCCATATTTCTCTGTAGGGATTCAGACTTGCAGGCAGACCTGCAATTCTCGGCTTGTGGGATGAGAACCTAACTACATCGGTAACAAGACGGTGTCGGATACCGTATGCATTAGGATTAAATCCTTACACGAAGAGTCTTTCAGACAGTTCCTGAGAGGGCGGATCTCAGGGGCTGCCTGAAATATCTTTCTTATTTTTAGCCGTTGTCTCAGGAGATGAATATGTTCAAGAAAGAACTATGTGTCTGCTGGTAGACTCCATATTTGAGACTATTGTTTCAGGGTTATTCAGGTTTTTTCAGGCTATTCTGTCACTGAGGTTAAGCCCGATTATTCCTGCCACGACTATGAAAAGAGAAATTATTTTCACAGAATTGACAGGTTCCCTAAACCAGAAAATCCCGACAACAGTAATCAGAGCTGTACCTAATCCTGCCCATACTGCATATGCAATGCTGACATCCATACCCTTAAGGGCCAGGGTAAATAAGAAAAAGCTGACCGAGTAAAAAACAAAAATTAGTATAGAAGGAAGAAGTTTTGAGAAACCCTGGGAAAGTTTCATGCATGTAGTTCCGCAGACTTCAAATAGAATTGCCAGTAAGAGCAGATAATGAGAGTTCATTAATTTATTATTTTTCGTCTCTTTATTTTTATCTTCTCTTTCATTTATTTTTTATTTAATGTTTATTCTCACTTCTAAGTCTACCTTATTTGTTTTCTTCAATTAAAACCGCGATTGATAATCCGAAAAGCTTTCTTTTATTATCAGGTTTTTATTGTTGTAATCGAGGTATTTTGCAGATATATTTATATAGTATAAAAGCCACGGACATAATTGCAGTAAAAATAAAGAGTCATATAATCTGTTATTAAAAACTCATTTTTGTTTTTAATAAAAGAATGTATAGATCTTATTTTTATAGCAACTTAGACTGTATCCGCTATAAGCGGAGGTGAAACGAAAATGAGTTTTAATAACAGAGGGAGCTCTTTCAGGGGAAGAGACAGCAACCGGGGAAATAGAGATAGTAACCGCGGAGGTTTCAGAGGCGGCAACAGCGGTCCCAGGGAAATGTATCCCGCAGTTTGTTCTGACTGTGGTGTAGAGACCCAGGTCCCATTCAAGCCAGCTGAAGGAAGACCAGTTTACTGTAGAGATTGTCTGCCTAACCACAGGAAGTTCTAAATTAAAAGCTTTTAAATTAAGGTGAGTGCTGATTTTAAAATTATCAACACCTGCTTCCTTTTTGTTCTAAATTTTTACCTTATAGCTGGTTAGGGATCTTATAATCCCGAAATTTTATTAATGCTTTAATTTACTTACTCATGGATATAGAACCGTTTGCAGCATTTTTATAGCTTGGCGATATATATAAATGCTTAAAAGGGTTTTGAAGCAAACACTCAGGTTCTGGGCTGGGGAACAGTGAAGGGTCTTTAAGGATCTTTGATATGTAGAAATCCCTGAGGTTCAGGCGCCTTCAGAGATTCAGGTTTTTAGAGGTTCTTTAATTCCTATCCATTTATGAACCTTCACGTCAAAGTACCTGAAGCATCGATTAGTGTAGAATGTTCGATAACTTGACAAGAAAGTAACAAATCATAATAAAATAAACCAAACTGATAAACAAAGAGGAGTTAACCTGGCGAACTATAGAAGCAATATAAGAAAAAGAAAAGCAAGGGCCGGGGGCGCCACACCCGCCACGCAGGAAGTAACAAGGGTACGCACTCCGCGCAAAGAAAACCACGAAGTTCTGGCAACCGTAGGAAGCCTTTTAGGTTCAAAAAGAGTAACATTGCAGTGTATGGACGGTATAGTCCGGATGGGGCGGATTCCAGGATCCAAGAACAAGAAAATGTGGATCCGCGAGGGAGATGTAGTAATCGTCGCTCCCTGGGATATTCAGGATTCTAAAGCCGATGTTATCTGGAAATATACAAGGCCTCAGGTCGAATGGCTTGAAAGGAAAGGGTACCTCAAGTAAGCACCCGAAATAATGAGGTAAACTCGATAAGACTGTATTCTCCCTATTCACTCCGGTTTTAACCAGCTCTCGGTTAAACCCTTCTCTTCTTTCCCATGCTTCTTCCTCAAACACTTACCTGTAATTTCTGAGGTTATTCCATTAGCTTACTTTAATTTTCTGACGCAAAAAGCATTTTTCTGCATGAGTATGATTTTTATAGGTAAGATTTATATAATTTGATTGTATATTAAGAGTATTAAAAATAAAGAGATGTATAATCTGTTATTAAAAACTATTTCTGTTTTTAATCAAAGAGCAATATACAATCTTATTTTTAAACTAATGACTATCCGCTGTAAGCGGAGGTGAGAATAAAATGGTTTTTAATGACAGAAATTCCTTCAGGGGAAGGGACAGCAACCGCAGAGGCTTCGGAGGTCCCAGGGAAATGCACAACGCAATCTGTTCGGATTGTGGCGCTGAAACTCAGGTACCATTCAGACCTGACCCTGACAGACCAGTCTATTGTAGAGAATGTCTTCCTAACCACAGGAGATTCTAAAAACAATCAGCGTTGAGTATTAATTTTAAAGATTTAGCCAGCTTTAAGGCTTAGCCTGGATTAATGCTCAATTCATTTTCATTATTTATTTTGATTCGCTTTGCTTTTTACCTTTTGTTCAGGGGGTTTTGGGAACCAGGAAACAATCGTTCTATCAGGTCTCTCTGAGAAAGTTAATAGCATCAGACAGTGAAGACCTGTATAGATATTCGGAAAGAAGCAAAAACAGGCGAATTAAGGGTAAAAGCAAGAAAAACTATTCGAAATTAAAACTATTGAATAAGAAACAAAAATCGGAGGAATAATTTGGCTAATTATAGAAGCACTATGAGAAAGAAAAGAGTAGGATCAAATAAATCTGTAGGTGCAGGAGACGCTCCGGAAGTAACAAGGGTACGTACTCCCCGTAAGGACAGAAATGAAGTTCTTGCAACTGTATCAGGTTTACTTGGTTCAAAAAGGGTCACATTACAATGTATGGACGGAGTCGTCCGAATGGGCCGGATTCCCGGGTCCAAGAAAAAGAGAATGTGGATTCGCGAAGGCGATATAGTAATAGCGAACCCCTGGGAAATTCAGGATTCCAAAGCCGATGTTATCTGGAAATATACAAGGCCCCAGGTCGAATGGCTTGAAAGAAAAGGGTACCTTAAATGAGGATGCCTTAAAACCTTCATTCATTTTATACAGATTGCCTTAGTCTGCGCTTAATTAACCTGTGGTTAACCCATGTTTTTGAAAACTAATAAAAAATCAGGCACTGAACGGCTCTGTAGAAATCCTTAATTTAATCCATAATAATTGTATTACTTTTTTGTTTATATTATAGACTATTAGTTTAACTTTTACTTCTTTTACTTGATTTCTAACCTTTCTTGCTCTTAATGTTTCTCCAAATTTTCTTTTTACAACAGATATTATTGTCTCTACTATATTCCTTCTATTGTATTTGATCTTATCAAAGTCTTTGTTTAATTGTTTTCTATATTTTCCGTTTATTCTCTTTCTTTTTCTTTCTCTCAAAGGTACTATTGAATCTGCTTTTATCTCTTCTCTTATTAGAGTATGAATTTCTTCGGAATCATATCCTTTATCCATCACATAACATTGAGACTTTCTTGACTTGTTTGATTGTCTTATCAGAGTCTTTGCATGCTTGACATCATGATCTGTTTTTTGGCTAATTTTCCATCCTAATATTACTTTTTTAATAGTGTCTACTGATATTGAAGTTTTAAGGAAGCTCCTTCGGAGCTTCCCTGTTCTCTTAGAATAATAATGACTTGCATAAGAACTCGTAAATCCTGTTGCATCAATTGCCGTAATGAGAACTTTTTCTCCATGTGAGTAAAATAGTTTTAGAGTTTTTGACAAAATTAGGTTAAACAATGAAGAGGGAATTCTGGACACAAACTTTTGAAGAGTAGTGTAATGAGGAACCTTATCAAGGTCAAGTTTTTCCTTTATACTGTTCATGAGGTCAACAAGTTCTACAAAGTCACGGTAGTCTGTACTTATATACTCCTTCAATAAAACAAGAACAAGAAGCTGATGTTGAGTATAAACACGTTTGGAATATTTGCAGGAGTAAAGGTTCAGTCTGGAAGACTGAACCGTTTTAAGACTGAGATCAATAAATTTAATATACTTATTTGATGACAATAGCAATTGCTCCTTTGTTTTTTGTGTGGACAAAAAAATTAAGGAGCATTTTTACAATTTTATTTTTATAATTTTTGGGTAAAAACAGAATTTAGAGGATTTCTACAGAGCCCACTGAACCACAACTTAAGAATTGTTTAAATTCTCTAAATTTGAAAGCCTGAAACACAAATTGAAAAGTGCCGTCACGGTATAACTGAGATTTCTTTTAAGATCCCGCATCTAGCCCGTAGTTAATGTGGAAAAAATATCTCATATCAACTTTCGAATTATAACAGGTTTTCAATTTTAAGTAGTTCATCGGCTTCCTCTTTGCTCAAAAGCCCCCTCATTACCAGGACTTCCTTTACAGGTATTCTCTTATCCAGCACCTCTTTTGCAATCTCGGCAGCTTTAAGATACCCTAACTTTGGGGTAAGGAAGGTTACCAGGATAGGATTCAACTCAAGGTAGGCTCTGCACTTATCTTCATTCGCTTTTATCCCTTCCACGCAGCGATTCTGAAAAATCGGCAGATAGTTTGTGAGAAGGGAAATTGACATAAGAATATTGGAGGTTATAACAGGGGTCATAACATTGAGCTCGAGCTGCCCGGCCTGAGCTGCAAAAGCCACTGCAGTGTCATTGCCTACAACCTGGAACCCTATCATATCCAGGCATTCAGCCATTACAGGGTTATATTTTCCCGGCATCATGGACGAGCCAGGCTGCACAGCGGGAAGCTCGATTTCGGAAATTCCAGTAGTTGGACCGGCGTTAAGGAGCCTCAAATCATTGGCTATTCTTATAAGTTCAAGTGCTAATTCTCGAAGGGCTCCTGAAAAGGCAGCAAGCTGGGAACGGCTCTGCAGAGCTTCAAAACTATTGCTTGCCTTTCGAAAAGGTAATTTACAAAGTTCGGAGAGTTTCGAAATCACAAGCTCGCGATATTCCGGATCGGTGTTAGCCCCTGTCCCGGTTGCAGTCCCTCCTAAAGGAAGTTCAAGAAGATCATTTCTTCGCTCTTCTATCCTGCCTGAAGCCCTCAGCAGCGCAGCAGTATAAGCCCCGAATTCATCGCCAAGAGTCACAGGCAAGGCGTCCATAAGGTGTGTCCTGCCAGATTTAGGGATTCTAGAAAATTCCAGGGCTTTTGCCTGAAAAGCTTCCGAAAGAGAGGCAAGCACATCAATAAGCCTGTCAGCCGCAAAAATTACAGCTATACAGGAGGCGGTCGGAAAGGTATCATTGGTTGATTGAGACATATTTACATGGTCGTTAGGGCTCAAAAAGCTATAATCTCCCCGGCTCCGGCCCAGGATTTCCAGAGCCCGGTTCGCAAGTACCTCGTTAACGTTCATATTAAAAGAAGTACCTGCCCCTGCTTGGAAGATGTCAACAGGAAACTGGTCCGAATACTGTCCTGATAGCCCAGAAAGCACCTCATCGGCTGCAGATACAATGGCATTTCCTCTCACCCTGTCAAGCACTCCAAGCTCCTGATTGGTAAGTGCTGCTGCCTTTTTTACCAGAATATACGACCTGATAAACTCCGGTCTCGCCCTGTACCCGCTTACAGGGAAATTACAGATAGCACGCTGGGTCTGGATGCCATAATAAGCATCAGCTGGAACTTCCATTTCCCCAAGAGAATCTTTCTCAATCCGACTATTCAAAGTAATAGATTCACCCCAGAAGATCTCCTTTGAAAGTTTCAGAATTTTTGTTCAGGTTCCATTCCAGATTTTTTGATTTGCCTCCTGGCCTTTCCGATGCCCTCAATAGGTGGAACACCTTTCGGGCAGACAGCCCTGCAGTTGGCATGGAATTCACAGCCCCACCAGCCTGATTTGCTGTTGGCGAGCATAAGCCGTAATTCGTTATTGGCTTCGCGGGGATCTATATGGAATCTGTACAGTTTTGCGAGAGCTGCAGGACCCAGAAAATCTTTTTCCCTTCCCGAGACAGGGCAGGCACTCACGCAGGCTGCGCAGAGTATGCAGTTTGTGTATTTCTCAAGCTCTTTTACGGCATCAGGCTGCATGAGATATTCCCTCTCGGGTGGTTTTGAAGCCGGTTTAAAGGTCGGCTCGATTGCTCTGTAAAATTCGAAGAATTTATCCATATCTACTATAAGGTCCTTAATTTTCGGCAGGGAAGGAAGGGGCTCTACAAGTACCTCATTTTTGGGATCCCAGGAAATATTCTCTTCCATTCCAGGAAAGGGGCTCAATTTTACTCTTCTTTCCCCTTTAAGCAGGGATTCTATCCGAGTCTGGCAGGCAAGCGAGGGTATTTTATTAATCAGCATTGCACAGCTTCCGCAAACTGCGCCTCTGCAGGAGTAGCGGAAAGCAAGGGAATCATCAAACTCTTCCTGGATTTTGAATAAAGCGGAAAGGACTGTCATTCCTGCAGAGGGTTCGATTTCAAAAGTATCATAACGTAACCTCCCTTCTTTCCTGTCAAATCGAAATACTTTCAATTTCATCAATATACACGCTCCTTAACAGGAAACTTCCTAATCCTTACAGGCAGGGATTCAAGCACAGGTTTTCCTTCTTTTAGCCTGTACAGAGTGTGATGAAGGAAGTTATTGTCGTCCCTCTGCGGGTAATCAACCCTTGAATGGGAACCCCTGCTTTCCTTCCTGGCAATAGCTCCTCTTGCAACGGTTTCTCCAATATCAAACAATCCCTCAAGTTCGAGGGCATAGATAAGTGCATAATTGAATTCTTTGGACTTATTATTGATATAAACATCATGAAAGCGATTTTTAAGCTGGAAGAGTTTTTCCATACCTTTTTCCATCTTTTTCCCTTCCCGAAAAACCCCAAAATGTTCAAATATTGTTTTTCTCAGTTCATCCCTGAGGCTGTGCATTTTTATTCCGGATTTTCTGGCAAGTAAGGCTTTTATACGTGCATTTTCCCTATGCAGGTTTTCAAGGACAGCCTTTTCAGCCTCCTTTCTGTCATATCCAGAAGCCGGGAAAGCCTTTCCTATCTCCTGCCCTGCAAGCTTTCCGAAAACCACAGTTTCAAGCAGGGAATTGCCTCCTAGCCGATTTGCCCCATGCACGCTTATGCAGGCGCATTCTCCTGCAGCATACAGCCCAGGGAGTTCAGTTTCCAGGAAGTTGCCTACCGAAACTCCTCCCATTGAATAGTGCTGGCCTGGCTGTACTGGAATTGGAGATTTAACAGGATCAACGCCTGCAAAGTTCAGGCAGATGAGCCTTATCCCGGGCAGGCGTTCTGTAATTCTCTCCTCTTTCAGGTGCCTCAGGTCAAGGAGGACGTAACCACCCTCAAATCCCCTGCCTTCTTCAATCTCCTGCTGGATGGCTCTTGCAACAATATCTCTTGGGGCAAGCTCCATGGAGGCAGGAGCATATCTCTTCATAAAACGCTCGTTCCTGTTACTCAGGAGATACCCACCTTCTCCCCTTGCACCTTCTGTGATCAGGATGTTTGTGCCATAAAGGGTAGTCGGATGGAACTGCACGAATTCCATGTCCTCTAAAGGCACACCTGCCCGAAGCGCCAGGGATGCACCGTCCCCAGTATTAATCAGGGCGTTTGTGGAACGGTCAAAAAGTCGCCCAAAACCGCCGGTTGCAAGTAGCAGGGAATGGCAGGTAAAACCATGCAAGTTTCCATCAGCGATATTCAGAGCAGTACAGCCTGCACACCTTTCTTCTTTCTTCGAGCCTTTCTCAAACAGGGTTTCTCCTGACTTTACAAGGGAGGTTACAAAAAATTCTTCGTAAAAGCTAAGTTTGCCCGGCTCCCGGTTTTCACAGTTTTCACTTTCTTTTCTCTGCCTGCCAACAAGCTGTTCATAGAGTGAATGCAGAATATTATGCCCTGTCCGGTCTGCAGCGTAACAGGTTCTTGGGAACATACCTCCCCCAAAGGGTCTCTGAGCAATCCTGCCGTCAGGGAGCCTGGAAAAAACGGCTCCGAAATGTTCAAGCTCTATCACCGCTGCTGGTGCGTTTTTACACAGGATTTCCACGGCGTCCTGGTCAGCCAGATAATCCGACCCCCTTACTGTATCAAAGGCATGTGCTTCCCAGGAATCACTGGCTACGGCATTTCCTAAAGCTGCGTTTATCCCTCCCTGGGCCGCTACGGAGTGGGAGCGGAGAGGGTGCACCTTAGAAATGACGGCTGTATCAAGTCCCTGATCTACAGTTTCAATCGCCGCCCGAAGCCCTGTAAGTCCGGCACCGACTATAACTACATCATGTGAGTGTACAGGATATCCAGTTTCATTTTCTTTGCCTTCCAATTAGTCCCCCCTCTGGGCTTAATTTTAAAATCTGAGGCTTGCATGGATTTAATCCGCAAACCCGATTTGCAATCAAAATTTTTATTTTCGGGTCAGAACTTACATGCGAGCTTTCCCAGTTCTATCGAGAAAATCTCATAGTTTACGGAATAGTCAATAGGGCATTCAATAACTGCCACCTTATTCAGGGCAAAAGCTCGCTCGAGAACCTCTTCAAGGTCATCATCTTTCCTAACCCTGAAACCTTCAGCTCCAAAGCTCCTGGCAAAGCTAGAGAAATCAGGATTTCCATAGTCTAGCCCGTAATCCATAAAATTCAATTTTTTCTGTTTCCATTTAATGAAGCCGAGACCATTGTCATTGAGGATAAGGACGACAACAGGGATTCCATACCTGACTGCCGTTTCAAGTTCCTGGCAGTTCATCATAAACCCCCCATCCCCACAGATTGCAAGTACTCGGCGCTCTGGATTAAGAAGTTTTGCGGCAATTCCTGACGGAAGCCCTGCGCCCATAGTTGCAAGCGCATTGTCAAGGAGCACGGTATTTGGGGCATATGTCTTATAAAGGCGAGCAAACCAGAGTTTATAAATCCCGTTGTCAAGCGTGATTATGTCTTTTCTCCCGAGCACCTTCCTGACACTCTGGACTACCGCCTGTGGGAGAGGAGGGTAACTTTTCCCGGCGACAGTGTTTATCTTCTCTTCAATGAAACTTCTGGTGTGCTCAAAGACCGGAAACTCTCGTCTTCCCGGTATACATGAGGCAAGTTCTCTGATTGAAGAGGCGATATCCCCGATTATTTCTACTGTCGGATTAAAATATCTGTCAGGTACGGACTCCACAAAATCAATATTTATAATCTGCTTGTCCAGTGCCCTGTTCCACAGATAGGGAGGATATTCAACTATATCGTACCCAATGGTAATAATAAGGTCAGCTACGTCAATTCCGCAGTTAACATAGTCTCGGGTATGAATCCCTGTGGCAAAGAGGCTGTGAGTGCAGTCATCCGGAACGACACCTTTTCCCATCTGGGTATGCACAAGGTAGATGCCTGTCTGTCGGACAAAGTCCTCAAGCTCTTCAGTGACCGCTTTCCTGTTTGCGCCTGAAGAAACTATGATCAGCGGATTTTTAGCCTCACAGATCATGGCTGCGGCTTTTTTTACAGCTTCGGGATCAGGGTAAGGGATTTTAATCTCGCTTCGCTTCTGCACCACAGCTTCAGTTTCTTCTTCAGCCACGTCTTCAGGAAGCTCGATATGTACAGCTCCTGGTCTTTCAGCTTCCGCATGTTTGAAGGCATTGCGAATAACTGTGGGAATCATTCCCGGATCCGTAATGGACACAGCGTTTTTGCAGAGAGGTTCCATCATCCTGATAACATTTACAAGCTGGAAGCGGGCTTGCCAGTTATCGGCCAGAGCCTTCTGTCCGGATATGGAGATAAGAGGAGCTCCTATGAGCTGTGCCTGGGCAACACCTGTAACAAGATTGGTGGCTCCTGGCCCAAGTGTTGAAAAACAGACTCCTGTTTTCCCTGTCAGCCTCCCATATGTTGCAGCCATAAATGCTGCAGCCTGTTCATGCCTTGTTACGATAAGTTTGATTCCGGAAGTCCTAAGGGACTCAAGCAGGTCAAGATTTTCTTCGCCTGGCAGCCCGAAGATATATTCTACACCTTCCTCTTTGAGCTGGGCAACGAAAAGATCTGAAGCTTTCATGAAAAACCTCAAATAAGTTATCTGGCTTTTATCCGAACTGGGTATAACTAACTCATGTTTGCTTATTAAGTCCTGACTAAGTTATTTGTCAAGCTTAAATTAAGTTTGCCGTTCAGACCTGAGCAGGTTCTCAAGCTTAAACAGGCAAACTTCTAGGCTTAAACAGATTCTCTTACGAATTCCGGTTCTGGTTTTCCAGTACAAGTTTTGATCTGCCTCATGCCCGTAAATTTTACCTGTTGACAACAACTGTTTTTATATTCACAAATTCTTTAAGCCCATAATGGGAAAGTTCTCTCCCGACTCCAGACTTCTTTACCCCGCCAAAAGGCAGCCTCGGGTCGGATTTGACCATTCCATTAATTGCTACAAATCCGGAATTTATTCTTTTTGCCAGCCTCTGGGCTCTTTCAAGGTCTCTTGACCAGATCTCGGCTCCGAGCCCGAATTCCGTTGAGTTTGCAATTTTTACGGCTTCATCCTCGTCCTTTGCCGTGATCACAGGGGCAATGGGTCCGAAAACCTCGACATTGCAGACCTTCATATCTGTACTTGCTGCAGGGATAAGGGTAGGTCTAAAGAAGAAACCCTTATTATGCTCTTCTCCATAGGTGTGAGGCTCCGCACCTTTCTTTTTCGCATCTCTCAAAACTCTCTCAAGGCTATCGATAAATTCTTTCTTTGCAATCGGCCCTATATCGGTTTCTTCATCCATAGGGTCCCCGATCTTCAGTTCTTGCATTTCAAGTTCAAATGCCTCGATGAAGTCCACCACAACGTCTTCAGTAACAATAAAGCGCTTGGCAGCAATACAGCTCTGTCCGGTATTAAGAAATCGGGACTTTACAGCTACCTGCGCAGCCCTTTCGATGTCAGCATCCTCAAGCACTATAAAGGGGTCCGAACCTCCCAGTTCCAGCACTACAGGTTTGATCAACCCCCCGGCAAGTCCCCCTATCTCCGAGCCTGCGCCTATACTGCCGGTGAGCGAAACTCCATCTACCAGTTCTTCCTTAATAATCTGCATGGCAGTTTTAGAGTCAATTAACAGGGAACTAAAAACGTTTTCCGGAAACCCGGCTTCAATAAAAACTTTCTCAATCTCCAGTGCCGACTTCGGCACATTTGATGCATGCTTTATAACGCATACATTCCCTGCGCACATTGCGGGCACTGCAAACCTGAAGACCTGCCAGAACGGAAAATTCCAGGGCATGATCCCGAAAATTATCCCCAGTGGCTCAAAAGTTACATAGCTTTTCTCAGCTCCGGTATCCACAATCTCGTCTTTCAGAGATTCTGCTGCATTTTCCGCGTAATAATCGCAAAGCCAGGCGCATTTTTCAATCTCGCCCCTTGACTGCCTGATAGGTTTTCCCATTTCCTTGGTAATAATTTCGGCATAGATCTCAGTATTTTGCCGAAGTACTTCCCCGGCCCTTGAAAAATACTTTGTCCTTTCTTCAACAGGCAATGAACTCCATCCGGAAAAAGCAGCCCTGGATTTTCCAATTTTGGACTCGCACTCCGCGAAAGAAAACGAGTCATATACCCAGTTTACTTCTTCTGTATAAGGATTAATGGATTTGATTTTCATGACTTCCCCCCGAAAAGTCATTTAAAAGCATTACAATATTAGAATTCCAGGTATTATAATTTAGGGAAATCGGCGAGAAAATAAAGATTTCAGTTTAAATCTATTTGGAATGAGACTGCATAGAAGCTCCGATAGAGAGAAATATCCTTAAATGACCGGATTTTCTTGATTTGAGAAGAACTTATGTTCAGAATCTAGCAGTAATCATTATAATACCTCAATATCAATTATAGTGCATCTGTTATAAAGACACGAACTAAGTGGGGGAAAATATGAGAAAAGCACTTATCATGTTGATAGTATTGTTAGGCGTTTTCCTCGCAATAGGATGCGCCGGTGAGGAGGGAGATGCTCCGGAAGCAGGAACTCCAGCTGAAGAAGTGGAGGATGTAACTCCAGCTGAAGAAGGCACTCCAGCGCAGGTTGTAACTGAGGTTGAGGCTGTAACTGAAGTTGAGGTTGTAACTCCAGTTGAAGAAGTAGTAGCAGAAACTCCAGTTGTAGCAGAAACTCCAGTTGTAGCAGTAACTCCGGCTGAAGAAGGAGCTACGGTTGAAGAAGGCACTCCGGCAGTAGAAGCGGAAGATGTAACTCCAGCTGAAGAAGTGGAAGGTGTAACTCCAGAGGGAGGTGCACAGGAAGAAGAGCAAATAGCTGAGGAGGAAGAGACCGCCGCTGAAAATCAGACTGGAGGTAGAGTAATCAGAGTAACTCCCAGTACAGGTGAATAAATTTATCCATAACGATTAGTAAGCAGATGAGTCCGGTCCTACTGGTAAGTTTAAAATAAATAAAAATTCTGGATAAAGCTGATCTGTAAAAACAATCACCTGAAACTCAGACTTTTTACTGTACTTTGTATTTTGCTATAAATTTGCAATTAATAGTAGATCTCTGAGTTTAATCCAAAGAGCAGATGAGAGTCAGATAAAACAATGAAATTGCAGTTTACCGGGAAAGAAATACAGTTAGCCGGATAATCCTCTTTTCCGGTAAAATGTATTAGTTTAGAGTTGACATAATAATAAAATGATGATCAACTAAAGTGATGATCAGCTGCCAGGTATTTTTAATGGCCAGCATTTGAATATATTAGCTTTTTTTTTAATTCTTTTTCTTTCTAATGAACCAGGATTTTTCGGATTCTAATAGAGATCCAATTCTTTCTATAAACATATTTTTTGTAACCATTTAGGAATTAGCATAAACATGATTTAAAAAATAATGGATTGATTAATCGAACATAATTTCTCTATGAATCCTACGAGTCAAATTTAGAGTCTAATTAGAATCTTAAAAAGAATAATGTTCAGAATCTAGCAGTAATTATTATAAAACCTCAATATCAATTATAAAGCATCTATTATAAAACACATGAATTAAGTGGAGGGAAAGTATGAGAAAAGTACTCGTTATGTTGATAGTGCTGCTGGGCGTTTTCCTCGCAATAGGATGCGCCGGTGAGGAGGGGGAGGCTCCGGAAGCAGGAACTCCAGCTGAAGAAGTGGAGGATGTAACTCCAGCTGAAGAAGGCACTCCAGCGCAGGCTGTAACTGAGGTTGAGGCTGTAACTGAAGTTGAGGTTGTAACTCCAGTTGAAGAAGTAGTGGCAGAAACTCCAGTTGTAGCAGAAACTCCAGTTGTAGCAGTAACTCCGGCTGAAGAAGGCACTCCAGCTGTAACTGAAATGGAGACTGTAACTGAAGAAGAAGCTGCACAGGAAGAAGAGACTCCAGCCAGAAACGTTACAGGCACTGCAGACGAGAATGGTGGAGTGATCAGAGTAACTCCCAGCACAGGTGGTAGCTGAATAAACTTAAATTAATACCAATATGGGCAGGCAATCCAGTAACTGTTAGTAAGGCTGAATTATTATGATAATCAGCCGTGATCAGGGTTCTGCCCATAATGCAAAACTGTTATTAAGTACAGTTCTAACATAAACTTTAGATATAGCCAGCCTAGCTGCAGCACTTTACGCGCATCAGGAAGATAAGTTACTTGAGTCAAAGCACTTGGATTAAATATCCAGATCTGCTCCTTCTCTAGAAGGCATATCAGGATTGCCTGAAAATTTAGCTTAGAAGAAAGAACTTTTTAAATATTTTAACTTATTCAAAATATAATGCTCTTAACCCATTGAGTCACTTTTTACTGACGGCAGTACTTTTTGTGTTAAAGGCACTGTATATACCTTTAACCGTATGAAAGATACTGTGTATACCTTAAACCCATTTTAAAGTACCTTATTTTGTACATTTAAAACATTTTACTCTGAATAAGAGAAAAAGATGAATTAAAAATGAGGAATTCGAGGATCTATTTCAGTTTCCTTCCTTAAAGCACAATAATATCAGTTTAATTTATGGAAGAAACTATGTTTAGAATCTGGTAGGAACTATTATAAAATCAGGATATTAATTATAAAGCACCTTATTTTTGGGGGGAAAGAATGAGAAAAGAACTTGCAGTTTTTATAATTTTACTCAGCATATTCCTCGCAATAGGATGTGCTGATACTGGTGACGAAGGTGGGACCGAGGAAGGAGTAACTCCGGCTGAGGGAGGTGAAGGAGCACCGGAAGCAGGTGAAGGCGGAGCAAGCGAAGAACGGATAACACCAGCTGAAACACCTGCAGTTCCAGCAGAAGAAGAACCGGCGGCTCCGGTAGAGGGAGAAACGTCTGAGCTTCCGATAGGTGACGGCGAGACTGTAGAAGTAGCAATCGAAGATAACGCCTTTAACCCAGCTACAGTCAATATCTCCACAGGTGACACTGTTAGATGGACTAATCTTGACACAGCTTCTCATACCGTGACAGGTACAGGGACCAATTTTAGATCTGAGGTTCTGAACCAGGGAGATTCATACGAGTTCCTGTTTACTGAAGCAGGCAACTACGATTATTACTGCTCAATCCATCCAGAGATGAGAGGAACTGTGGTAGTTCAGGAAGAGGCGGAGTGAAGACTTTGCTTAGGGAGGAGGAATAAAAACAAAGATAAAGATTGTTGAAAATATGTATTTTTACAGAATTTTTTAAAAACAATTTTCTACTTTTTAAAGTTGCATTAAACTGAATATTTTACCAATTTGCTTAATTGTCTTATTTACTTCGTAAGTCCTTCTCCACTACCTGGTGGAAATACTTAAAAGAAGTCTCAAGATTTACAAAAAATCAGTACTTATCCTAAAAATTATCCAGTGTATAGAATTACACTTTCATCTGCCTATTTTTATTTTGAGCTTTTCTTTTTCCTGCCTCCACAAGACGGCATATGGAATACAATTTTTTCCTACGATAGGATTTTTTTATGCTAAATACTTTCCTTCAGACCGCTATATCCGAGAAAAAATAAAAGATATAGTACAGTAAATGAAAAAATAAAGACCTGGATAAGAACAGGCTCTTTGATTTAAAAGCTCGGTTACTGTATGTCTCCCCCTACCTCAGCATATCTGGGATCGATTTCTACAGCTTTTCTGTATGCTTCTTCAGCCTCTTCTTCCCGTCCGAGGAAACTCAGGCAGACAGCCTTCCCAAACCAGGAGTCTGCAGCCTCAGGATTAAGCTGGAGCGCCTTTTCGTATATCTCCAGAGCTTCCTCAAAACGCTTGAGTTGGGCGAGCACGAAACCCAGACTGGAATAAGCTTCGAAATACTCAGGGTCAAGCTCTATGGCTTTCCTGTATGTATCTACGGCTTCTTCAAATTTCTGCATCTGGCTCAGGGTAAAACCTTTGTTGTACCAGACATCGGCATTTTCGGCGTTAATTTCAATTGCTCTGTCAAAAGCTTTAATTGCCTCATCATATTTCTCGAGATTCTCGAGGTCTATTCCCATATTGTTCCAGGCATCATCGTTCTCAGGATCCAGTTCCACAGCTTTTTCATAGGCTTTCAGTGCCTGCCTGTAACTTCCAAGACTGTCCAGGTCCACACCTTTATAGTACCAGGCTTCAAGGAAATCAGGATCAAGTTCTAATGCCTTGTCGTAAGCGATAATTGCCTCATCATAGTTGCCCATTTGTCCGAGAGCTACTCCTTTTCCTACCCAGGCTTCTTTATAATCGGGATTTTCCTCAAGTACCTTTTCATAGGCTTCGATAGCCGCCTCGTATTCTCCAACCTGGCTCAGGTTCAGGGCCTTTCCGTACCATGCGTTGGGATAGTCAGGTCTTATCTCAAGAGCTTTTTCATAGGCTTTGATAGCCTCTTTGTGCTTTCCAGCCTGGGAAAAGGAAAAAGCTATATTGTTCCAGAGATCAGGATCCTCAGGATTGATTTTTATAGCTTTGTTATAGAGCTCAATGGCTTCTTCATATCTTCCAAGGGTCTCAAGGACTGCAGCCTTATTGTTTAAAAGGTATATGTTATTCGGGTCCTTGCTGATTGCCTTGTCAAAAGATACAATTGCCTCATTAAGCTTCCCAAGCCTGAGAAAGTCAAGTCCACATTCGTTAAGTTCGGCTGCAAGGATCTCGTCGGTGACTTCCTGCTTACCCACATTCCCCGTATCACTCAGAACATACATATCTTCGGAAACTGGTTTTTCTTCAGATTTTTCTTTCCCACCTTCTTTTGTGAAGGTTTTGTCATTTGGTTCATCGGAGTTCATATCAAAATATCCCGTTCTGCCTTTTATAGTAGATCCTACGGACTCTTAAGTGCCGCGTTAGGTATTTACTTAAATCTGTTGTCCTTATGATCTATACATCTGTCCTTTATGGCTTTTATAGCCTCTCCCCTAAAAACCCTGGAAAAAGTACAGGAAAGGTGAATAGGGAGAAATAAAAGCAATATACCCAAAATTCAGAAAAAGGCAGGCAGAAAATGGAAGAAGATGAGAAGAACTGGAGCAGAGTTCAGAAAAACACAGAAGAGGTTTATCGAGGGACTCTGAAAGCCATTCTTTTTGATATGGACAATACCCTTTTTGACTTCATAGCCGCAAAACTCGGAGCCTGCAGGGAGATACTCTCATATATTGGGAAGGAAAATGGAGACACTGCCGGGGAACCTTCGGAACTTTTCAGGTATTTTCTGAGGGGAATTTATGGTTTTGAAGACTACGAAAACATTCGTGACTACATGCAGGAAAGAAATCTTTTTACAGCTCAGGGTTACAGGGAGTGTTGTGAGATATATGAGAGGGAAAAACTGCAAAATCTTGAACTCTATCCAGCTGTAATGGACACTCTTGATAAGCTTAGGGAGCTAGGTTTAAAACTTGTAATCATAACGGATGCCGATAGACATCATGCCCTGGCAAGGCTTACAAAAGTTGGGCTCCTGAAATACTTCGATCTCCTCGTGACTGCAGATATGACTGGAACAAAAAAGCCAGATCCTGCGCATTTTCTTTTTGCACTTGAGGCTCTTGGGACAAAACCTGGTGAAGCTCTGGTAGTAGGAGACAGCATTAAAAGGGATATTGTACCTGCCCGTAAACTGGGATTAAGAACTGCATACGCCTCTTATGGAGATTGGAGGCCCGGAGAAGAAACGGATCAATTTTTTGATTTTAGGCTCAGTACCTTTTCGGACTTGCTCGAGATATCCGAGTCTGAACAAAAATAAAGCTAAATGTAAATTCACAAAAATATTTTTAATTGAATAAATCAACTACTTTTTATTTTGATAGTTTATAAACACTCCAGATATTAACGTTTGAGCTTTTTTATAGGATTAAAAAGTAGTTGATTTATTCAATCTGCATTACACATTTTAGTAATGGATTTTCCCAGGTTTTTGATTATTCTGCTCAATACAGCACTCAATCTCATTTTCAATCACAGGATTGAATTTTAAAATTAGGAATAGAAATGCTAATAAATAAAAAATTAGTTTGAAAACAAGGCTTCTTAAGCTTTATAAAGTATATTACCCTCTATAGATTATATATATTGGGATACATATTATTATCCAAATTAATCACCAGAATCTACCGGTTAAATACCTTATGGAATATTGGCAATTTCCGGGGCGCGAGAAAAAGTTAATAAATTATTGGAAAATTCAAAAAAGTCTAATTCTAAAGCATTAAAGGTATTTTATAAGTTAGATTTAGGGGGGGGGAATTTCATTGGCAGACGAAAAAGTAAGCGAGAAACCGAGTATAGAGACGATTAATCCAGGTAAGGAACAGCAGAAATCTATAGCTGATATGTTCAAAGTGGACCTATGTGGTCCTATAAAAGATCAAATTGGCAAAGAGATAGATATCTGCGGTCCCAATATAGAGATTACACCATGCAGCCCTTTAATGGAGTCAAAATGGTGCTTGCCTACTCTCATAGAAAATTGTATACCAGCACATTGTATACCAACAATTCCAACATATCGCTCTGCAGCTATGAGATTTACAATATGCGACCCAATATTCTGCAATCCTTTAGTAGGGCCGTGCCCGCCCACATGGTGCGAGCCCAAATGTGGACCAGCACTACCAAGACTTCAACGTGAAGCTACAATATGCTATCCTAGTTGCATTCCTGTGTTTTATGAGCCGTTAAGCGAATGTCGTCCAAAATTCACAATAGAGTGCATTCCCGATAGAATCTGTGATCCATTGAAGTGGTGGATTGAGTATCCATTTGCTGGTCCAGTCCCTGACCCGTGGATAGAAATTATCAAAAATATTAAATCGATTAAAGATGAGATTGAGAATCTTAAGAAGAGAATTGAGAATGTTTGATTCCTGAGAGTCCAGAATGAGGGGATTGCCATTCTTAATCAATATTTTTTCTTACTTCCAGAAAAGGAGTTGGTCAATGGAGCCAAATACTCACTAATATTAGATTTTTGTAACGGTGGGATCTATCGACTCAATAAATCTGCCACCCGCATTATAGAATCTGGAGGAAAAGGTCTCAGAATCTCAGAGGTTGCTGAAGAACTTAATCTTGAGCTCTCAGATATATCAGCGTTTGTCACAAGTTTATCACGTCAGGGGTTAATTCAATTATCTTCATTGCCGCCTAAACCTGAAACTCAGAAAACTGATGAGAAGGAGGCATCTCCCCAACTTGACTTCCTATGGGTCGAGATGACTTCTAGGTGTAACTTGCGCTGTTTACACTGCTATGCTGATGCTAAGCCGAAGCAAGATCCTGATCTTACAACGGACGAAATCAAAAGGGTTATCGGTCAGGCAGCTGATTTAGGCTGCAAGAAGATTCAGTTTACTGGAGGGGAATGCACACTCAGAGAGGATCTGAGGGATCTAATTGATCATGCAAGGTTAAAGGGATTCAGTTTCATAGAAGTATTTACTAATGGCACGCTATTGACTGAACCATTGATCAGATACTTCGCTTCTGTAGGGGTTAACGTGGCCATATCTATTTACTCTTACAGGCAAGAGACTCATGATACCATAACAGGTACTAAGGGCAGCTTTGAGAAGACACTGAATAGCCTTAAGCTTCTATTGGCTTATGGTGTTCCAACACGGTGTGCAACTATAGCGATGAAGCAGAACGAAGTTGATCTCGATGGGACAAGTTACTATCTTCAACAGCTTGGTGTCCAGAACAGACCTCCAGATCCTATCAGACCAAGTGGGAGAGGTTGTAATATGGAAAATTGGCCCCAGCAGTATGTGCTCAAAACTGTCAAAACCGAACCCAATTTCGTTGCTAACAGGGAAATTTATGACTATAATAGATCGCGGAACAGTTGCTGGTTCGGTAAAATAGCGATTACAAATGAAGGAGACATTCTTCCCTGTGTTTTCGCCAGAGATCAGGTTGCTGGCAACATCAAAGATCAAAGTCTGAAGGAGATAATTGAGAATAGAATGCTCAAGTTCTGGAATTTAACCATAGATCAAATTGATGTTTGTAAAGACTGTGAATATCGATACCTATGTCATGACTGCAGACCCTGGGCTTATGGATTTACTGGGAACCTCTATGCAAAGTCTCCACGATGTACCTATAATCCATACACCGGTGAATGGGGTAGTGCTGAGAGCGCATTTCTCGATATCCAACAAAAGAGTGCAGATTTAAGTATAATTTGGGCTGGCTTAATTAATGTGTGATTATTACCTGACAAAATAACAAATAAGGTTATTATTAAATAACAATTCTATTTTAGTATTTTATACCTAGACTTGAGCAGGTTGAAGTTAAACACGAGATCTGTAAGTCAGGTATGTCAGGGTATAGAATAATTTCAGAGAAAAGTAAACATTTAGCCGCCAGTCAGGAAATCCGAAAAGGATTTTCAGCTAACGGCTTTTTTTTAGCTCTGGGCTTTGACATTATGTAAAAACCTGAAGCCGGGCTACTCAAAGGAGATCGGAATAAATCGGGTTTATATCGACTGCCCTCTCATAGGCTTCCATTGCTTTCTGGTGTTTCTTAATCCTGTCGTATACAATACCTTTACCAATCCAGGCTTTTGTAAAACTTGGATTGATATCGATAGCCCTCTCAAAAGCCTGAAGTGCCTCTTCATACCTCTCCAGGTCCCTTAGGGCAATTCCCTTATTATACCAGAACCGGGCATTCTCAGGATTTATTTTTATCTTGCTATCAAAAACCTCCACAGCCTTTTCCGTATAAAGTCTTGCTTCTTCATGCTTTCCAAGCCAGCGGAGAGCTACACCTTTGTTATAAAGAGCCTTTCCGTTAGCAGGGTTTAATTCAAGTGCCTTGTCAAACGCGCTAACAGCTTCTTCAAAACTCTTTATCTTGCAGAGCCCCATGCCTTTCTTGCACCATTCGCTTGCACTCATGGAACTCATGTCGTATTTCTTTTCATAAAGACGGATAGCCTTCTCAAAATCATCCATAGCGTCTTCGTATGCCTTCATTTCCCTCAGAGCCATTCCTCGCCTGTACCAGACATCTGGGTCTTCAGGAGCGAGATATATAGCCCGGTAGTAAGCATCCAGAGCCTCTCTATACTGCATCAGATCCATAAGCAGTTCAGCTTTGGAGTACCAGGTTTTCGCATCCGCAGGATTGATCTCAAGGGACCTGTTAAGGGCATCGAGAGCCTCTTCATATCTGAAAAGACTTCTCAGAACTATCCCTTTGCAAAGCAGGATTTTTGCATTGTCAGGGCTTGCTTCCAGAGCTTTATTGTATGCATCCAGAGCTTCCTGTAATCGTCCAAGCTCATGGAGTGCAGCACCTTTATTGTACCACTCGTTCGAAGTCATCACTCAACCACACCTTTTTTCGATTACGTTTTTCCACATTTATCACATAAACTCCAGCAATAATAATATATGCCTTCAGAGCGTTAAATCAATTTTGTACTTTAGTTCCGTATCAAAAATAAGGAGATATTCACTCCTCACACCATGATTTACGCCCTGACGACATATTTACAGTTGCATATGATCCTATGTTCTGCTCTTTTTTAAGGATTTTGAAATATTCCAGAACTTTATTATTTTAAAAATATAGTTTTAAAGTTGCGGGTAAGAATTAGGTAAGGTTAAACAATTTTATACCGGGCTCTTTCAAATTATTACTAAAGTTAATAAAAATATATTAATCTTATTCTCAGGTTTTTCCGACTTTTTTCTATTTACTCCATATTTTTGCCCTGACATGAAAAAGGTAGACCTATAAAATAAAAACGGAAAAATGAGATAAGTTCAATTCTGATAAAAGTTGGGATTCCCTTCTTTCACGGCATGTTAACAGTTTGATTATTAGCTTTTCTATTGGGAATATGAGAATCTCTCTAAGTTCAGGAGACTGAACTTGATACCTGAGCTTCAAATTAGGGAGGGGAATCTTCCTTTCACAGCTTTTAATCTTCTGAAAGTGTATTCCAAAGATATTTACACAAATATTGGATATGATTATGCCGGGAATTACGGCAGATATCATAAATTAATCAATTAAGTTCAGGAAGCTATTATAGACGTGACATATATTTTTAACAGGATGTTTAATAAAAGCGTTTAGTACAGACAATTAATAAAAGCGCCTTAGAACGTTTTGGATATGCCTGAAAAGATACAAATTTTCAAGGGAGTGCCCTAAAAGATCTGTTTTTTCAGAACCATTTTTCCGCTTGCAATGCCCTTGCGAAAGAAAGAGTTCTTTCCTGCTATAAGCTGGCTTTCGAGTTAGACCTGAGCACGCCTTAATACCATTCCCACTCTGGCTCTAAGTTCCACAGGGTTGAAAGGCGTAGTAACATAGTCATCTACACCCGATTCAAAAGCTTTAACCCAATTTTTCACTCCGCCTCTCTCACTGAGCACCATTACCGGGACCCACCAGTACCTTGAACTGCTTCTAAGTTGCTTGCATATTTTAAAGCTATCAATGTCGGCAAGTCCGGTATCCAGCAATACAAGGTCAGGTCTCTCAGTTTTCACGGCTTCAAGTGCTGAAAAGCCACCAGAAAACTTGACAACGTTATAGTTTTCAGCTTCAAGCGCAGTCTTAATATTGGGAGTACTGCTCCCCTCA
Source organism: Methanosarcina flavescens (assembly GCF_001304615.2). NCBI lineage: Archaea > Methanobacteriati > Methanobacteriota > Methanomicrobia > Methanosarcinales > Methanosarcinaceae > Methanosarcina > Methanosarcina flavescens. Next base: position 2,772,146 of record NZ_CP032683.1, read on the forward strand.
CCCATAATCAGGATTTTCTGCCTTGTATCTTTAAAACTCTCAATGCGAGTTTTTACCAATTCTTCCGAGACTGAAAGAGAAGAGGCAATATCCCTTTCAGTTATTTCGGGCTGCGCTTCAATCAATTTTAAAATTTCATGATCAAGATTTTTATAATTCATCACCCTCCATCACCATACATTATACATTTTCTTAGGTATTAAACATTTCTCAAATTCTTTGGAATAGATATTAATACAAACTTAATACAGTTTAAAGGAAGCAGAGTTACCCAAATATTCAGAAGAATTTTTATGTATCGCCGGCTTAACCAATAAGCAGATAAGTTTATAACTGTAAATAGCAAGTTAATATTGGAAATAAGAATCGCTTACTGAGAACAGCCACCTCTGAGATGATAACAATGGACCCAATGGAAAAAATCTTCGGAAAAACCGCACAAATGACAGTTCTCAAAAACTTGATCGAGCACCAGAATGAATCAACTTACCTCTCGGGAATAGCTGAAGAAACTGGTCTGTCTCACTCCAGCGTATCAAGGGTTATTACTCCTTTGATTGAATCAGGCATTGTTATAGAAAAACCACTTGGGAAGCAAATCCGGACTTTTCAGCTCAATATGGACAGCGAAGCAACACGACTGATAATAGATTTCTATAATAAAATCAATCAGATACTGGAATAAGCCCGGAAAAAACAGTAGCGCGAAAAATGGAAAATAAGGGGCAGAACAGGTTTACTGTTCCGTCTTTTAAAATTTACTAAGAATAAACTTTAAGACAGTTCCGGTCGGAAGATCCTTATTCGGATAATTCTTTATGTAACCTCTTTTTTGAAGCTCTCTATGTACGCACTTGCAGCAGTGGCTGCGAGTGCCCCATCTCTAACAGCTGCCACAAGCTGCCAGATAGGTGTGTCTCGGCAGTCCCCCGCAGCATAAATTCCCTTCTGTGAAGTCTCAAGGGAACGGTCCGTCTTGATAAAGCCTTTCTCATCCTTATCCACATCAATGATATCAGTGTTAGGGTGAATGCCTACGTAAATAAAAACACCGTCTGTAGCCAGCTCACGCTGCTCTCCACTTTTGATATTCTTAATTATTATTTTTTCGACTCTTCGAATTTCTCCGCTGCTACCTATTATCTCAAGGATATGACTATTGAAAATGAACTCAATATTCGGAGTTGCAAAAGCCCTGTCCTGAAGGACTTTTGCAGCTCTCAACCGGTCTCTTCTGTGAATAAGATAAACTTTCAGGGCAATCTTTGAAAGGAAAAGGGCATCCGTAACTGCTGAATTGCCACCTCCGACTACTACAACCGTTTTATTCTTGAAAAAAGGCCCGTCACATATGGCGCAATAGGATACTCCTTTACTAATAAATTCTTTTTCCCCGGGCACATTCAGATGCTTGGGATTTGCGCCTGTGGCAATTATAACAGCCCTTGATTCGAGGTCTCCGCTGTCTGTGGAGACTATTTTCTTATCCCCCTCTGTGCGAACAGAAAGGACTTCAGTTATTTTTGTTTCTACCCCTGCTTCCTGAGCATGGTTTTTATATTTTTCCATCAGTTCAAGCCCTGAAATCGACGGAAAGCCAGGGTAATTTTCCACTATATCTGCAAGCGCGATCTGACCGCTGATCTCGCTTCTTTCAAGAATCACAGTGTTAAGTCCGGAACGTGTGGCATAAATGCCGGCTGTGAGCCCTGCAGGACCCCCTCCTACAATTATTAGGTCGTACATACTTCCTCCAAATTAAGAAGAATGTCTCAAAAAATGTGCATTTTAAGGATAAAATTCAGCTAATACGAGCAATCGCTTCGGCTTTTTTCGGAAGGCCCGTAAAAGCTACCTCCCCATCAATAATAGTCGTAGGAACCCCAATTATACCATATTTATCAATCAATGCCTGGCCCTTCGGAGTTTCCACATCTATTTCCTCGTATTCAAAGTTGTATTCGGATTCCAAATCTTTCCAGAATCTACGAGTTGCCGGGCAGGCAGTACACCAGCTAGCATGAATAAGTGTAACTTTAACCATGATAAAACCCCTTTAAAAACTGCAGTTATAAACCCATTGTAGTATTAATTTCCAAATATAAATAAGTTAACCGTACCCGTAAACATAGGAAATAAAGACTTTTTATCGCCGATCACTCCGAACAAAAAGCTTTAAACAAAGAGGACTCCTAAAGTGGGCTATGCTTACATTTATAGGTCTGGGCCTTTTTGACGAATATGACATTTCTTTAAAGGGACTTGAGGCTATCAGGGAAGCTGACCTCGTTTATGCAGAGTTTTACACATCCTGTCTTATGGGTACAAGCCTTGAAAGAATGGAGAAGCTCTATGGAAAAAAAGTTTTTCTGCTTTCAAGAGAGGATGTAGAACAGCATCCTGATTGGCTCAACGAGGCAAGAGACAGGAAGCTTTGTTTCCTGACAGGCGGAGATACAATGGTTTCTACAACCCATGTAGATTTACGCCTGAGAGCTGAAAAGCTGGGAATAGAAACCCGCCTGATTCACGGGGCTTCAATTGCCTCGGCTGTCTCAGGGCTCACGGGGTTGCAGAACTATCGCTTTGGGAAATCCGCAAGCATTCCTCATCCCTATGAGAGCAGGAGAGGCACAAGAGTAATCTCGGAAACTCCTTATGACATTATAAAGCAAAACTCAGAACTTGGCCTGCACACCTTAGTCTTTCTGGATATAGACCAGGAGAAAGGTTATATGACTGTAAACACCGCACTTGAGCTTCTCCTGGAGGTTGAGGAAAAAAGAGGAGAAGGGGTTATGCACAGAGCTGCAGCAGTAGGAATAGCCAGGGCGGGCTCGGAAAAACCTATCGTAAAAGCGGACTATGCGGAAAACTTAAAAGATTTCGATTTTGGAAAACCCCTTCACATTCTTGTAATTCCTGGAAAGCTGCACTTTCTTGAGGCTGAAGCACTTGTTAAACTTGCAGGAGGCCCTATTGGATTCATGAAAGAAGCGGAGTAAGGAGGACAACACTACGCAAATAATAATATTGCGTAAATTAATATTCTAGCAAATCTCGCGGTGATCAGAATGCCTGCCGATCTGGATGAAAAAGTCAAAAGGTACGAAGATATGTTAAAAAGGGCACTTCAGAAAGCAAAATATTCCCCAATACCGGCCTCCCATATGTATGCTGTTGCAAAGGATTATTATACGATGGCGGAAGCCTATTATAAAGATGGGGTGTATTTTCTGGAGAATAAAGACCCTGTAAACGCCCTCGCTTCTTTCAGTTATGGTCATGCCTGGCTTGATGCGGGAGCAAAACTCGGGGTTTTTGCAGTCGACGATGAAACACTCTTTACTATATAAATGGTTAAATGAGCATAAAAAGGAGAAAGAAGTCAAAAAATAACTGAACCCTGATACCAGGGAGAAAGTATAGTATATTATATTTGAAGCAGAAACAATTTATATACTTTATTCTATTTCCTTAAATTCTGTAAGAATCTTTAACTTATCTGGAAATCTTCCCGAAAAATTTGTATAAATAAGTATGGTGGACGAGAATGAAGAACTTTCATGTGGTACTTGAAGCAGCTTGGTTGGTTAGAGATGTAAAGACGGCTGATGATGCTATAGGGGTTGCGATTTCTGAGGCTGGAAAACGCCTGAACCCTAAACTGGATTTTGTAGAGGTTGACGTAGGAACTACATCCTGCCCGGTGTGCGGCGAGCCTTTCAGCAGTGTTTTCATAGCAGCGAACACAGCTCTTGTAGGTCTTATTTTTGAGATGAAGGTTTTTGATGCCGAGTCTGCCGAACATGCGGAAAGGATTGCAAAATCTGTTATAGGGAAATCCCTCAGGGACATTCCGTTGACAGTTGTTGAAGTGACTGAATTTGAAAGATCAACCGAGAAGGGTGAACAGCAGCAGAAGAGCAAAACAGGCAAATAAACAGTTTTTCCGGAACCTGTCAGGAGATGAGAAATATTATGCTGCGGTTAGTTATGCCCCTGGTTTTTCCATTACTGGCTTGAATAGATTTACGGTTGAGAAGAGACTTCTGGTAAGAAATGAGTACAAATGAGTACTTATCATTTAATTGAAGCCAGCAAAATTAAGTTTTATCATTCCGGCAGGCTTGATTTTTTAAATCATATCCAGCACAAAGACTCTGGGTATTTTCACAGCCCATAAGAAAAGAGGACACTACATGGACAGAGTAATTTCTATTGTAGGGCATACTGCCCTTGATTACATAGTAAATGTTGAAAAAATCGCAGGAAAAAATGAGTCGTCCCCTGTTACTGACTACGAAGAGTATCCTGGAGGAGGAGCTGCCAATATTGCAGTTGCCATTGCAAGGCTTGGGGGAAAAAGCCAGCTAATTTCTCCTGTAGGGATGGATTTTGAAAGCTCAGGATATGAAAAACTCCTTACAGAGGCTCGTGTTGACCTCTCCAGGCTTTACAGACTTGAGGATCAGAAAATCTCCAAGGCATTTATTTTCACGGACAGGGAAGACAACCAGGCAACCTATTTTTACTGGGGAGCCTCCTCAAAATTCAAAGATTTGGAGCCCGAACCTGTAGATTTTGTCCACCTTGCAACCGCAGACTCCGTCTACAATGCGAAAATCGCACAGATTGCCGGCTTCGTCTCCTTTGATCCTGGGCAGGATCTTGTTACTTATTCGAAAGAAAATCTTGAGCTTATACTTGCCCATACTGATATCCTTTTTGCTAACCGGCACGAAATCAAGCGGGTCTCAGAGATAACTGGAAAAAGTTTCTCTGAGCTTAAGTCCACTATTAATATTATCGTGGTGACATATGATGCCGAAGGCAGCAGGATCTATACAGGTGAAGAAGAACTTGTAATACCTGTGATTCCTGTCAGAGCTGTGGATCCCACAGGTGCGGGAGATGCCTACAGGGCCGGTTTCCTACTGGCTCTCACCAGGGGATACTCACTTTCCACATGTGGAAAAATTGGGTCGACTGTAGCCTCCTTTGCTGTACAGACCCGGGGCTGCCAGACAGGTCTCCCCACATGGGAAGAAATGGAGACCCGTTATGAAGCTAATTTCGGAAAACTTGAGAAAGAATGCTGAAATTGTGAGTATCAAAGACAGAATGATGAAAATTCAAAAAGTATATAAAATATTATAATTATCACGCATTATAACTTCCCGAAATAAGGAAAAAAAAGTAAAACAAAAAAGGGATGCAGATGAAACTCGCAGCACTGGTTTCCGGTGGCAAGGACTCAATTTTTGCCATATATAAAGCCCTCCAGGAAGGGCATGAAGTCACCCACCTGATAAATATAATTCCCGCAAGGGACGATTCCTACATGTACCACTCAATAAACCTCCATATGGTAGAATTAATCTCTGCCGCCTGTGGGATCCCACTGGTTCAGCAAGAGTCAAGTGGAATAAAGGAGCTCGAGCTTGATGACCTGACCCTTGCCCTCAAGAAAGTGGATGTAGATGGTGTATCCGTAGGCGCGATTGAATCCCAGTACCAGGCAGGCAGAGTGCAGAAAATCTGCGACTCCCTGGGACTTAAGGTCTATGCCCCTCTCTGGCACAGGGACCCTGAAGAATTGCTCACCGAAATGTCTAAAGTGCTTGATATTCGAATTGTCAGGGTTGCAGCTGACGGTCTTGATAAATCCTGGCTGGGTCGCCCTATAAACGTAAACTCTATTGAACATCTGAAAGCCCTGAACAAAAGGTACATGGTTCACATGGCCGGTGAAGGTGGAGAGTACGAGACTGTTGTACTTGATGCTCCCTTCTTTAAAAAACGCATTGAGATTGTGAAAAGTGAGGTTGAATGGCAAGGCGACACTGGTTCCTTAAAGATCCTGGAAGCAAAACTTGTTGACAAAAATTGAGTAAAATTTTCCCTCTTTTTATTCTTAATGTCTGATATTTGCATGTGCTTTTAAGTTTATTATTTGGGCTTGTAGAAATCCTCTAAATTCTGTTTTTACCCAAAAATTATAAAAATAAAATTGTAAAAATGCTCCTTAATTTTTTTGTCCACACAAAAAACAAAGGAGCAATTGCTATTGTCATCAAATAAGTATATTAAATTTATTGATCTCAGTCTTAAAACGGTTCAGTCTTCCAGACTGAACCTTTACTCCTGCAAATATTCCAAACGTGTTTATACTCAACATCAGCTTCTTGTTCTTGTTTTATTGAAGGAGTATATAAGTACAGACTACCGTGACTTTGTAGAACTTGTTGACCTCATGAACAGTATAAAGAAAAAACTTGACCTTGATAAGGTTCCTCATTACACTACTCTTCAAAAGTTTGTGTCCAGAATTCCCTCTTCATTGTTTAACCTAATTTTGTCAAAAACTCTAAAACTATTTTACTCACATGGAGAAAAAGTTCTCATTACGGCAATTGATGCAACAGGATTTACGAGTTCTTATGCAAGTCATTATTATTCTAAGAGAACAGGGAAGCTCCGAAGGAGCTTCCTTAAAACTTCAATATCAGTAGACACTATTAAAAAAGTAATATTAGGATGGAAAATTAGCCAAAAAACAGATCATGATGTCAAGCATGCAAAGACTCTGATAAGACAATCAAACAAGTCAAGAAAGTCTCAATGTTATGTGATGGATAAAGGATATGATTCCGAAGAAATTCATACTCTAATAAGAGAAGAGATAAAAGCAGATTCAATAGTACCTTTGAGAGAAAGAAAAAGAAAGAGAATAAACGGAAAATATAGAAAACAATTAAACAAAGACTTTGATAAGATCAAATACAATAGAAGGAATATAGTAGAGACAATAATATCTGTTGTAAAAAGAAAATTTGGAGAAACATTAAGAGCAAGAAAGGTTAGAAATCAAGTAAAAGAAGTAAAAGTTAAACTAATAGTCTATAATATAAACAAAAAAGTAATACAATTATTATGGATTAAATTAAGGATTTCTACAGAGCCATTATTTGTACTATTTTTAAAGCCTCTGCCCAATGGCTTCTCGAGACTTAATCTAAACTGTCAATATAAATTTCCGTTTAAAGGAATCTTTAAAAAATTGGGATACTGCAAAAAACTTGATATAAATAGCAGTATATCCCTATTTTTATATAATATAATACATATTTATATGTGAGGCATCTGAGAAAAATCTTATTCTGTTTTAAACCTCAGCCAATATTTTTTTCCCCCAACTCCCCACACTCCCAATACTCAGATGCCTATCCCCAATATAATTCACCAGTTTTTTGTTTTCTAATACTTGTTTTCTAATACTTGTTTTCTAATTATCCTTTTTTAATTCCTAATACGGAATTTAGACTACTGTTTTTTAATATGAGGTTTTGATTATGAACTATTGTTTTTCAGGATTTGTTTTTACTTTAAATTTATCAATGCCTTTCGCAAATAATAATACAGTTTAAAAAAGAGATTTTCGGGGCAAAATCCACATAGCAAGTAGACTATGTGTTTTTAAACTTGGAGTGAAGGCTTTTAACAGGATTCTTAGTTAACAGGATTCTTAGGGCTTTACGGTATCTATCAAGTCTAGAATTCTCAGGGCAAGATGTGCGCCGTTTGCCCCGTTATCGATTCCTACACTTCCGACAGGCACACCTGGAGGCATCTGGGCAATGGAAAGCAGGGCATCAAGCCCTCCAAGTTTCGCACTTACAGGAACTCCTACTACAGGTTTTTTCGTTTTGGAAGCCACGACTCCTGGAAGGGCTGCCGATAAACCTGCAATTGTAATAAAGACCTTTGCATCTGTGCTTGAGATGTAGCTGTCAAGTTCGTCAGGGTTCCTGTGAGCGGAAATAACCATTACTTCATATGTGTATTTGCTTTTTTCCAGTACGGCTACCGCACGATTGGCGACAGACCTGTCGGATTCGGAACCCATGATTATTGAGATATCAACCATTTTTCTTTCTCCTTGGCAGTCAGGGCAGGCTTCCCTTGCCACTCAACTCGTTCTGGCGTTCAATACTCATCCTGATAAGGATTTCAAAAATAGCCTTTATGGATCCCAGATCAAGATTGAGTTCGGTTGCGGTATTTAAAGCTCTGTTGATTACAACCTCATTTTGTCTGTGGTCATTTATCGAAGTCCCATTTATTCTTTTTGATTCAAGTACCTTCTCAGCCAGGTTTACTCTTCTATTAATAAGGGCAAGAATTTCCCTATCAATTTCTTCAATTTCTTTGCGGACAGCCTCAAGTTCGCTCAAGTGAACCCCTCGCTTTATAAAGACATTGCATCCCTGTTATTTATAGAGGTTTCTATAACCTTACCTTCTACCCCACAGCTTTCCCAGGCTGATCTCAGTTCTTTTACCTGTTCGGCTCGGACAAGTGCCGCATATGAGGGGCCTGTTCCGGATAGGCTTACTCCTTTTACCCCGAGCTCAAGCGCTCGAAGCATATGTTCCGTGCCAAAACCAAGAGCCCCGCAATAGAGGAAACCATTGAGCGTCATGGCTCGTTCATAGTCACCTTTTAGAGCAAGTTCGTAAGCAATTTCCACGCACGGGGCTATAAGTCTTGAGCGATTTACATCCGTATCCGCACTGAAAGCTTTCCTGGCAGGCGCAAATATCATGACTTTTGAATTAAACTCCTCACGCCTGAGAAGTTCCATTTTACGGTTATCGGTAACCACAATCCCTCCAAAAAAAGAAGCACACGCATCATCAAAGGCGCCTGTTATAGTAACCCCTACTTTTTTTGCAGCCTCCACCCCCAGTTTTACTATCTCAAGAGGCGGTAAAGTCTCCCCCACTGCACGAAGGGTTGCAAGGACTGAGGCATTTGCTGCGGCACTGCTGCTCTTGAGCCCGCCCGCCAGGGGAATCTCACTTCTTGTCTTTACTGTACCTCCCAGCTCAAGCCCAAACCGCTCCAGGGTCATTTCGACACACTGCTCAATAAGGCGGGTATCTCCTTCAGGCATCTCCTCGATAAAACCTGAGATTCCGCTCTCACCTTCTGAAAGTTCGACTTCTGCAAAGGTCATTAAGTCAATTCCGAATGCAGCGCCCTTCCAGGTTGCTATGGCATTTATTATGGTTCCTGCCCCTGATGCGCAGGCGTTCCCTTGAAGTGTCATCAAGCCCAGAATGCGTTGTTCTTTAATATTTTTTGCTGTATTTCTTCATAGAACCTGATATGCTGCCCAAACGCAGGATTCAACAGTGATTCATCGAGAAAGCGGGAATCCACAAATATAAATAATTAAGTTGAACGGCGTATATAGAAAAAGTGCTTCTAATTTTTACCTGGAAGTGCTATAAAATTATGAATAAATATTCCATTATGAATAAATATTCCTGATTTCTAATTTAGCAGATTTAACCAGAAAGGTCGCCGTAAGGGCGCTTAAAAATTATTGATTACTACCTTGCACTGATGAAAGCCAAATCTTGAACAGATGAGCAAAACCCTACCTGAGTAATCAGAAATGCTCCGCACCTGAAAGGTAAAGGTATTGCTGCTTTTTAAGTAAAATATGCCTGAAGTAATAAAAAAATTAGATATATAGCTAAGATCTTAAACTCGAGAAATAGGTTTACCTTTCAATGCCCTGAGATATACAAAAGATATACTGCAATTTATAAAAATAATCTTAATTTTTAAAAGATATCTTGAAATATCTAGAAGAAAACTGAGCTGTAAAAGCTGTATTCAATATTAAATCAGATGGATACCAGAATATATCCTGATAAAATGATTTATATTTTTAAGGTTGAATGAATAAAAATAGGAAAAAATATAAAGGAATGTGCAGAACATCAGTGCACATATAAAAATTTAATACAAATAAAAGAATTTCGGGAGAAATAATGTCTTCTGAATAAAAAGCTTTTTATCCAGAATAAAAAGCTTTTATCATCGTGGTGAGGGAATCAGGCAATAAAAGCAATTTATTTATATTCTGGTGTTATTTCCACGGAGGCACTTTCTATTTTACCGTAGAAAGGATCCGAAACTTCCTGTTTATACCCGGATGTGCCGGAAAGGGAAAGGAATATCTTCAATTCCTCTGATCCCCTCACTACAAACAAATGGAAATTACTTATATGCATGGATCAATAAATCAAAAATTTACTATAATTACCAACCCATACAGGAAAGCAATCCGAGAAATCCTTAGGTGCTGTGCTTTTCCCAAAGGAGGGAAGCTATGAATATGATAAAACGATTTAAGGTAAGCTTTTCAAAAATATTCAGTAAGCTCTTCAAGAAAAAAGGAGCATGTATAGGAATCTACGGTCCCCCCAATGCCGGCAAGACAACCCTTAGCAACCGGATCCTCAAGGACTGGGTAGGAGGCGAAGAAACAATGGGTTCTGTTTCTCATATCGCCCATGAGACCAGGCATGCCAAACGAAGAAATGGAGTAAGTATCGAGGCCAACGGGCATACCATCAACCTTGATATCGTAGATACGCCCGGGCTTGCTACAAAAATCGATTTCCACGACTTCATGGAGCAGGGAATGAGTGATTCCGAGTCCAAGAAGCGATCCAAAGAAGCAACAGAAGGGGTAATCGAAGCTGTCAAATGGCTGGATGACCTCGATGGTGTCATACTGGTCATGGATTCCACCGAAAATCCCTATACCCAGGTAAACGTAACGGTAATAGGAAATATGGAAGCCAGGAACCTTCCACTTCTTATTGTGGCAAACAAAGTAGACCTTCCTGAAGCCGACCCGGCCGTCATAAAGGAAGCCTTTCCCCAGCACCCCATGGTGCCAGTCTCAGCACTTGAAGGAATTGGAATGGATTCGTTTTATGAAGCTCTGGCAAAACAGTTCGGGTGATCTATATGCAGGGAATTCAGCTTGATTTAATATCCGAAGCCCGAATTTCTCAGATGGCTTCAATGGAAAAAGTTCGATATATAATCGATGAGGTAAGGAAAGGTAAAATACTGGTGCTTGAGAAGGGTCTGAACCCTATGGAGGAAGCAAAGCTTATAGAAGTGACAATGTCAGCAATCCAGCCTGATGTGTTTTCAGGTATTGAAATGCAAAGTTATCCTGCAAACTCTGAGGGTTCGCTGCTGGGAAAAATTTTCAAAAAACAGAGCAATAAACGACTTACAGTAATAGGACCTGCAAACCAGCTAAAGACCCTTAAGAAAGATCGGAACCTCATCAGTGCACTTGTCTCTGCAAGTAAATAAACGAAGTGGAAGCAATGTGTGCCCAGAAGACCCAAGACGTGGAAGCTATAATCTTCCCTCCCCAGTCCCTCGGCTCCTTTGAGATGGGCAGGAATGACGTCAATGTAACCTGTACTTATGGGAAAATCGCAGTATGGTTTGGACGGAAGGTTCCTGATTACATTATAGCGCAGATACTCATAGGAATCTCAAAAATCGATCAGTCTACGGTTCATGAGTTTGAGATAATCTGCAACTTTGATGAGATCACGGAATATGAGAGTAAAGGGTACACACTCGTGTCCTATGGAAAAACAGCCGGCGGTTATCGCGTAAACTATAGTATTCCTTTCTCCAATAAGAAAGCTCTTTTCCACTTATCAAAATTTATACTTGAAGAACTCCAGAAAGGAGATGCACGTAAGGACTTTTACTGGAATGGGAATGACTGCGATATACAGAGACTTTATCATGAATTTAAAAACAATATTGAAAATTGGGAGCTGAAAGCTATTAATTACAAGACCGAACCACAAACAAGCAGATAAAAACCTGCGCTGGTGCTGCGGCAGGGTAAAAGGAAAGTTTCCAAAAACCTGCCCTGAAATCTTCATCATAAACTTAAAGGGAGTGGAGCAGGCTTTTGAGAAAGCGTTACAGAATAAATGTAATTTTTGACGCAGGCTTTCAATTATTGATGCAGTCAGGTAGATAAAACTTTAATCAATTGATTATTATAGTGAATTAGGTATTTAACCCAATGTTTTTTGGAGAACTCATATGGAAAAAGTAACTCATATGGAAAAAGCTCAGGTAAACGACTGCGAAGATGTATTATTATCAATGAGAATGATTGCAGAAACCCTCAATGAGGTAATTAATGTACTTGATAGAGAAGCCATAAAGGCGATGATCCAGAAAATTCTAGAAGGCGAAAAAATCTTTTTGATGGGAGCCGGAAGGTCAGGGCTTGTTGCCAAGGCTTTTGCAATGAGGCTTATGCACCTTGGATTCAGCGTGTATGTAGTCGGTGAAACCACAACTCCTGCTGTTAAGCCACAGGATGTTGTAATTGCTATCTCAGGGTCAGGGGAGACCCGCTCTATAGCAGACCTCGGAAAAATAGTAAAAGATATTGGTTCGACCCTTATAACGGTAACTTCTAAAAAGGAATCTACACTTGGTAGAATCTCGGATATTGCTATGATCCTTCCGAGCAAAACCAAAAACGACCTTGATGCAGGCGGCTACCTTGAAAGAAATATACGTGGGGACTACAAAAACATGCCTCCTCTGGGCACATCTTTCGAGATTACCTCGCTAATTTTCCTTGATTCTATAATCGCGCAGCTGATAACGCTTACAGGTGCATCGGAAGCCGAACTTAAGTCAAGGCACACAAACATCGAATAAAGAAGGTCCATAAATTGCCGGAAGACAGTGGGTATATTCAGAACAGTTATTTGCAGGGATTCAGGAGGGCTCAATTTGAAGGAAATAAAATTTTCTGAAAACGTCACCAGGATTGACACGTCTGGGATTAGAAAGATTTTCGAAGCTGCAGGGTCGGATGCAATTAACCTTGGGCTTGGACAGCCGGATTTTGATACTCCGGGGCATATCAAAGCTGCCGCAATAAAAGCCATAAACGAGGGCTTTACGGGTTATACTGCAGGCACTGGAATCCCGGAGTTAAGAGAAGCCCTGAGTTCCAAGTTCAGGGAGGAAAACGGGTTTTCTGTTTCCCCGGAAGAAATTATTGTAACTTCGGGAGCATCCGAGGCGCTTACAATTGCCCTTGCAGCTCTTCTAAATCCCGGGGATGAGGTCCTCATTTCAAATCCCGGCTTTGTTTCTTATAATGCACTGACCGAGATCCTTAACGGCAAAGCTGTAAGTGTACCGCTTGCCGAAGACCTCACTATGAAGCCTGAGACTGTGCTTGAGAAAATTACCCCGAAAACGAGAGCCATTGTCCTGAATTCCCCTTCAAATCCTACAGGCGCAGTTGCAAGCAGGGCAGATATAAGAGCCCTTGCTGAAATTGCTAATGACCACAATATAACCATTATTTCTGACGAGGTTTATGAGTACTTTATTTATGAAGGAGAGCACGTAAGCCCTGCCAGCTACTCGGATAATGTGATTACGGTAAACGCTACCTCAAAGAGCTATGCCATGACTGGCTGGAGACTCGGGTATGTGGCAGCCAGAAAAGATTACATTGGCCAGATGCTGAAGGTGCACCAGTACATACAGGCCTGCGCTAACTCAATTTCTCAGAAAGCCGCTTACGCCGCCGTGACAGGGCCCAAAGATTCTGTCAATGCCATGCGTGAGGAGTTCAGAAAGCGCAGGGACGTGCTTGTAAAAGGCCTGAACGAGCTCGGGATGGAATGTGCCCTTCCAAGAGGTGCTTTCTATGCCTTCCCGAAAGTTTCGAATTCCACAGAGGTTGCTTCGAAAATGATATCAAACGGCATTATTATTGTGCCCGGTACAGCCTTCGGAAGCGAAGGAGATGGGTACATAAGAATTTCTTATGCGGCATCGATGAAAGATATCGAAAGGGCGCTGAGCATCATGGAAAAAGTACTCTGAGAAAATTATCTAAAGAATAACACTCTGAGAAAATATTCTGAGAAATATATTTCTCAGATTAGGATTTTTTGTCAAATATTCTTCTGCTATCTATTTTTTTTAAGCATCTGTTAGCACATTAATTTATTAATTTCTATGGAAACAAGGATTATCTCAGGGGATTCATAGCTCTTATGAGGAATGATTATGGGAAGAGATATATAAATAAGTAAAACGGTTATATAAATAAGTAAGACAGTTATCAGGAGAAATCCTATCACGATGAATTTTTTTGCTTGCGTTACTAATCACTTAAGCCATCTCTGCAAGCTTTCTTTGCCTATATCCCGACTACTGTTTTACCTAAATAGAATTACTTTATCCAGACTGTACTGTTTTTCATAGCGATACTTCAGTCAATTTAGCTTGAAGTTACTAGATTACTAAGTTTATTGGAAAAGTATAAATTTATGCTTATTCTCAACCAGCTCAGGTGGTTCTCTACAAAATTTATGAGACCTATATAAAACTTATATACAGATACATAACTGAAGCTAAATCCATTACATTAATTAACAAAATAGAAAGAGATAATTGTTATCAATACATAACTTTTTTTCATTATAAAAAACAGGAAAGTTAAAAATGGATAAATGATCCGAACACGAATTTTTTCTGCTCACAAGAAAGAACCTGTCAACAGGCAGAAATCGGGATCTCAGAAAAGATCATTTATCCGTTGATCTCGGAAATTTAGAATATCTTCATAGAATAATCCTGGAAAAACATATGAAAAAGAAACCCATGCGTCTGCTACCTTTAAATAAAGGAATTTTTGCTCTTACCTGTATTCTTTTATTGCTGAGCCCTGCTTCCGGCTCAGCCCTCATGTCTGAGAGCTGGCTAACGGGCTCCTTTTACGGAACATACCAAAGCCAGACAGGAGTTTTTCTGACCGAAGCCCAGGTATTTCCTTTACTTATTCCCCAGGACCTTATGCTTCTCCTTACAGGAAGTCGGGAAGGGAAAAGTAATAATATAGAGAGGATCAGCCCTTTCTTGCTCCTGACAGCAGGCGTTCTGGCAGGCTTTAACCCCTGTCTACTCGCGGTAATGGCTTTTCTTGCCTCAGTCACCCTTGCCCAGCATGGAAGAAGAAGAGAAATGCTCGAAATCACACTGGGGTTTTCGGTAGGGATCTTTACAATGTATATGCTCGCAGGATTGGGCATACTCAGTATTGTTAATTTCCTGCCTGAAATCCAGGGAAGTTTTATAGAAGCTTCAATTCTGCTCATTGCCCTGCTCGGCTTCTGGCATATTTTTGATGCCTACTGGCTGAAAAAGCATGCAAAATCTACTTTCAGGACTCCCGAACCACTGAAAAAGTTCATGGCAAAAATGGACAAAAACAATCTTCTGCTACTGTCCTTCCTCTCCGGAAGCATGTTTTCTTTGGTTAAAGCCCCCTGCGTAGGAGCTATTTTCCTCTCACTCCTGAGTATCCTGGCAACAAAAACCGACATTGTAAGGGGAACATTATACATGGGTATTTATAATCTGGGGCTTCTGCTTCCTGTAATTGCCCTGGGCCTCCTCCTTGCCTTCGGACTCAGCCCGAACAAAGTAACAGAATTCAGGGAAAGATGGAGAGTAGAAATCAGACTGACAACCGGTTTTATACTTATTTCCGTCGCCCTCCTCATGCAATTTGGAATAATTTAAGATGAAAAATCACGCAAAAAGTTTAAAAGATCCGACCGTCTCTCGAGATGGGACTCGGGCATCAGACTGCAGGCTCAGTATCAGGCTCTTTGGAAGGAGAGGATAGGCGCTTTTCTTCAATCATCTCCAGAAGTCTGTCCATGACTTCTCCGATCCCTTCCCCGGTAACCGTGGAAATATTAAATTCTACTTCATCAAGTTTCTGGAACTCAGGTCTGTCGGCCTTATTTGCAACCACAAGCATGGGAAGCTTGAAGTTCTTTCGAATTTCGGCAAGCAGGCGTTTCTGTTCCTCGATTTCGTATCCGCAGCTTTCACTGGGGTCAATCATGAACAGTACTACCGCATCAAGGTAATGAATTGCGGTAATTGCCTGCCTTTCAATATCGTTTCTTTCGGACATCGGGCGGTCAAGCAGACCCGGAGTATCCATAACCTGGTAACGCACTCCATCGCGCGTAAAGTGCCCAATTGTTACTCCTTTTGTTGTGAAAGGATAGGGAGCTACTTCTGGGCTTGCACCTGTAATTTTCGAAACGAAACTTGACTTCCCAACATTCGGATAGCCAGCAATTACGATTGTGGGTTCGTCCTGGACGTCAGGAAGCTTCCTCAAAATATTTCTGGCTTCGTTGAGGAAAAGAAGATCCTTGTTGATGGACTTGATAATTGAGGCAAGCCTTCCGAAAGCCTCTTTCCGGACAGGCTCAGGAACCTCCGAAGTCCGAATTTTCCCAACATAACTCCTTGCAACCTCATGGATCTTCCTGCTTGCCCAGTCCACAGATGCGAGAGACATCTTGAGCTTTTCCACACCTACCAGTATGTCCGTAAGCTCATAATAGAATCTGGGTAAGCGTTCAAAACTTGGGAACCTCCTGACTATATTCGCAAGGTTATCCGTGAGAATGTTTGCAGCGGTTAGCAGCATGGATTCATTTGCCCTGAACCGGCTCTCCCTGCTATCAATAGTTTTCCCGGACATAGCTCGTGCTGACCGCTTGAAGGCTTTATTAATTAACTCACCGGAAGTGGGAACTGTATGTATTTTCTCAAAGATCATCATGTTCTAACCCTCTGGGGGCTCTCCTAAGCATATAAACATTATTATGGATGAAAAGTTTTAACAAAATAAACGCGCAAGTAAAAGTCTCGCAGAGATTCCTGAAGGCGATCTCCTGAGAGGGGATTTATTTTCAGATTTTATATTTGTAATTACAAATCCTGGTGATAACTTCTATATAAAGCGTAGAACCAGGTGGATATTCAAAGCAGAACCGGACTCTTTTTATATTTGTAATAGTAATGTGTAATTGATTTATAATCATTAATTATGTAAATATCTGCGTTAACTTACATTATTGATGTATAGATTTTATACATCATCCTTATAAAAGTATATGAAATTAATGGTGGTAGTATGGAACTGACTCCGATTCAAAAAGATATTATTATATCATTAATCAACCTTCAGCGGCAAAAGGACCGGGCAATCAAAGGGGAAGAAATAGCCGAGGTCATCCAGCGTAATCCTGGAACTATCCGCAATCAGATGCAGTTATTAAAAGCTCTGGGGCTTGTGGAAGGAGTGCCCGGACCAAAGGGAGGATACAAACCCACAGGAGCAGCGTACGACGCATTACGGATACAGCAATTGAAAAACGAATCAATAGTTCCCATCTATAGAAACAATGTGTTAGTTAATGGGGCTACGGCTGCAGAGATTAGTTTTACGACTGTCAGGAACCCTGATGCATGCAATGGAGTCATCCGCGTAATAGGAAACACAAAAGACTTCGTTATGGACGATAAAATTCAGGTGGGTCCCACGCCTGTAAACCGTCTGATAATTCGTGGAGAAGTCATAGGAAGGGATGATACTAACAATTCTATTCTTTTCAATATTACTGAAATGGTCTCTCTCCCTAAAAAACATGTCAAACACTATATGAAATATCCTCCTTTGCTTGTGAACCTGAATGCAAGTATCCAGGAAGCAACCCGGCTTTTCATCAGGAACAACGTTCACGGCGCTCCTGTAGAAGACAAAGGAAAGATAGTGGGAATTGTTACTTATACTGACATTGCCCATGCTATTTCCCAGGGAAAACCGAACGCAAAAGTCAAAGATATTATGACAAAGGAACTCATCACAGTTGATGGAGATATGCAACTCTACGATGTGGTAAAACTCTTCCATAAGTATAATGTTGGAAGGCTTATCGTAACCATTAACGGCGTACCCAAAGGCACGCTGTCGAAAACCGATGTTCTGAACGAGCTGGCAGTGTATTGAGAAGCAGAATTTTTTGCGGCTTCCTGAAAGCTTTCATAAGAGCTCTCTGAAGCAGCCGAAAAACCTGGAATTCCTAAATTATTTTTAGGTTATGGATTATCCTGCTGCTCAAACAGGATTATCTGCATGCTCAAACCGGGAGGTAAAAACCTCCAAATCTTCAATCCCTTTTCATGCTTTCATGCCTGGCACTAAGTTCGGCTGCAATTTCATCTAGGGTAATGTTATTTGCAGCAAGCAGTATAAGAAGATGAAAGATCAGGTCCGAACTTTCTGAAACAATCTCGTCATGGTCTTCGTTCCTGACTGCAAGAATAGTTTCAATTGATTCTTCTCCTACTTTCTCAAGAATCTTATTCATTCCTTTACGGTGATTCAGGAGCTTGCAGACATATGAGCGCTCGTCATAATTCTGTTTTCGATCCAGGATGATTTCATATACTCTGTTCAAGATTGATAAATCGGTATCCGTCATTCTAACACCTGTTTAATTAAACATAGACAAATATTCAAAAAATCAGAAGCCAGAAAATATCAAAAAAGTAAAAACAGGAGATTTTTCAAACCTTCCTTGGATCAGTAATTTCTCCGGTAAGGGCTGACGCTCCTGCAGTTGCAGGGGAAGATAAATACACAAAAGATTCGGGACTTCCTTCTCTGCCTTTGAAGTTGCGATTCGAGGTTGCAAGACCAACTTCTCCAGCCCCAAGCAAGCCAAAAGAGCCACCCATACAGGGTCCGCAGCAGGGGGATTCTACGATTGCACCTGCATTCATAAGTTTTTCTATATACCCGGCTTTCAGGAGTTTTATATACTCGGTCCGTGATGCGGGGACAACAAGCAGGCGAACACCCTTTGCCACTGGCTCATCGCCCATAATATCAGCCATGATTTTGATATCCTCGAACCTGCCATTCGTGCAGGAACCTACAAAGATCTGGTCAAGTTTTGTACCTTCAACTTCGGTTACGGGTTTCACGTTATCCACATTGTGAGGGCAGGCAACCTGGGGCTCAAGGTCCGATATATCATAGTGTCTAACTCCTACATATTCTGCGCCCTCATCGGATTTCCAGTATGGGTCAAATTCATAGTACAGGATTCTCTCTTTGAGGTAGTCTGCAGTCACTTCATCTGCTTCGATAATTCCTGCCTTTCCTCCCATCTCGATTGCCATATTGGACATGGTCATGCGTTCAGGAATGGAAAGAGAACGAATTGTTGAGCCTCCAAACTCAGCAGCCATATACCTGACTCCTTCTACTCCTACATCACCTATTAGGTGAAGAATAAGGTCTTTTGAGTATACCCTTTCTGGCAGGCTGCCTTCAACTTCAAAGCGGAAAGTTTCAGGTACCTTAAACCAGAGCTTGCCAGTAGCAAAGACCGCTGCCATATCAGTAGATCCTATACCTGTAGAAAACGCCCCTAGTGCGCCATACGCACACGTATGCGAGTCCGAGCCAACTATTAGATCTCCTGGCAGCACATGCCCTTTCTCAGGAAGAACCTGATGGCAAACTCCTTCGTATACATCATAATTTAAAATGCCCTGTTCCTCAGCAAATTCCCGAAGCATAATATGGTTTGCTGTGGCGTTGATAGAATCCGCAGGAACCTGGTGGTCAAATACGATCACTATTCTCGTCGGGTCCCAGACTTTTTTCTCTTCTCTGTCCTTCATTATCTCGTAAAAGCCTTTGACTGCCAGCGGACCTGTAATGTCGTGCGTCATTGCCAGGTCTATATTTGCCAGCACGAAATCTCCGGCCTTTACGGGACTTCCGGAGGCCTTCGAAAAGATCTTTTCTGAAACGGTCATCGGACGATTTTCATTATCAGATATCCCGGCCATGGGGAATAACTGGCTCTTTCTAATAAATAAATTTAATTGATGGTGTACGCTAGTAAAAATCAAAAGTCTTTCAAGCTCATAAAAAGGCGAAGTTCTTTAAAAATAGATATGCTTAGCCTACGAATCCTGAGTTTCTATTAGTCCCAGTGTTAACAAATAATTTCAGTGCTTCCCAGGCTGTCGTGAACTATACAGGTACATGTGCGGTTCTCCAGGCTCGTTTTTGCAATCTCAAGCCCCTTTTTATCCCTCCTGAAATCCACAAACTTTTCATACATGGCAAGGGTGTCCCTAAGTTCCGAAATATACCTCATGAGGAGATCTTCTGCCAGTTTTCGGCTGTCCTCGATCGAGATCGGATACCCGAGCCCCTCACATTCGCAAGTATGCAATCTCAATCCTTCAATATAAAAGGGGTAAGTGCTGCAGAGCATGGGGCGCACCGGATATATCCGGCACCTGTGTGTATCTTTCTCGAGAAAAATACAATCCCCATTTTTCTTTCGCCTGAGTATCCATCCAAAAGCATGAATTCTGCCCTCAGAATCAATACACTCCTGAAGAGACTCGAGGGATTCAGGAGAGAGTTGCTCTTCATTTTCCTCTAACTGCCTGAAAGAAGGCTCGGGGTGGTTTTCTTCATCTTCCTGGTTTTCATTCCGGATAGGAGCTTCAGGCATAAATGGTCCCGCAACCTCCAATTTTGACAGACCTGTATACTCCCGAATTCTCTCGATCTCGGAAGGAATTACCGCTACCCTGTTATCCCCGAAAGCTCGTCGACAGCATTTTCCACAAAGCTGGCAATAGAAACCGATTCTCCTGATTTCAGCTGCAAGCTGCTCAGGGTCAAGTTTATGAGCCATTTCTATTTCTTTCTTGAGACCAGCAATAAGAAGGAGCTGATAGTCAGTTTTTCCGGACTCCTGCTTACTGCCTGCGCTGGATGCTTCCATATAGAGAGTCGTGTCCTGCTGGTACATCAAATTAACGCAAGCGGTAGTTAACGTCAAAATATTCGAATTATCACAAGCCTTTTTAAAAAAGGCTTGAGCGAAAACCCTTGAGAAAAGGTATTATCACAAACTTTTTGGAAAAAAGTTTGATCGAAAACCGGCGTGGCGGCGTGATAAACTGGCGCAACGGTTTCGGTCAAGCCTTTTCGTAAAAGGGTTGCGGCGCAATGCTTGCAGTACAGCGGTTTTGATAATTGAATGCAATAAGAAACTATATATCAGGGAACCAGGTTTAAACTTTGTCTGTATGTGGCAGACATTACTCAAAAAATTTGAAAAATATCCTGCGCAGGCAAAAGTGCTTAAATTGCTTTTTGAACGAGGATTTCAGGTAAACGAAGAAGGAAAGGTCACTTCCGGAAGCATTGAGATAGCACATACCCAGCTTGCAAAGGAGGCAGGTGTTGACCGGCGGGTGGTTGACGCAACTACAAAGACCATTATTTCAGACGAACTTCTAAGCACGATTTTTAAAAATGTACATTCCATCCCTTTCCTCAGAGACGTAGCCCCTTCTCTTGGTCTGGGAGTGATCATTATTATTCCCGAAGATGCATCTCACGTTGGTATCCTTGCAGAAGTTGCAGGTCTGATTTCAAGGAGCAATGTAAGCATCCGACAGGCGGTCTCGGATGATCCCTACCTAACTGATAACCCAAGACTTACAATAATTACCGACAAGAAAGTACCTGGAGAACTCGTGGACAAAATC
Organism: Methanosarcina flavescens; assembly: GCF_001304615.2. Lineage (NCBI taxonomy): Archaea > Methanobacteriati > Methanobacteriota > Methanomicrobia > Methanosarcinales > Methanosarcinaceae > Methanosarcina > Methanosarcina flavescens. Next base: position 2,793,506 of record NZ_CP032683.1, read on the forward strand.
CTTGAGTTACCCTCGGTCAAAGGCGTAAGCATTTATTGAAGTTTTCTCGTGCTTCAGATTAAAATTCCGGAGATAAGATGATATTTGATAGGGAAACCTGCTTAAAAGCTGTCTATTCAGTTGAAAAAAAGAGTTTTTGTAGTTATTGATTATTTTCTGTTTCTTCTAAAAACGGAGAGTACCAGAGCTATTCCCAGAAAACCCAAAAACAAATCACGCATGGAAATATCTCTTAACTCAATTTCGGGTACCGAATCCGCTGTCAGATCTTTAATGAGATCCGCGACTCTGAAGATTTCTTGCTCTACTAACAGCACAAGTTCCGCAGCCGATCGGGTTCCGGTAAAGGATAAGATAAAGTTACCTGCAGAATCAAGTTTTTCCCTGTTCAGAACTCCCTCAATCCCTTTACCTATGTTTCTGCGACCTGAGCCCTGATCTTCAATGCCCTCCGGGTCATTATCTTCAGTGATGGATTGGTTTATTGGCTCCAGGACCGTAATAACGACACCAGTTGAAGAACTGCCATTATCATTCCTTGCCGTAAGCCAGACTGTGTAATTTCCAGGGCAGCAAAAAGTATGTATGGGATCTGGGCAGCAGGAACTCTTCCCGTCTCCAAAGCTCCAGCATAGTGAGGCTGCGTTTTCGGAAGCATCAAAAAACTGTACCGTAAGAGGAACACACCCTTCTGTAACATTGGTAATAAATTTAGCCTCGGGGGTTATCGGAACCGAAGGATCCGGAGTTTTCAAAACATTTATGTTTATATAGGTTGAGTCGCTGCCGTTCCCGTTAGTAACGGTCAGGGTAACCGTATAATTGCCTTCATCGGTAAAAGTATGCAAAAAATCCGATGTGTTTGAGAAGCCCAGGTCTCCAAGACTCCACAAAAGTGAGCTGGCATTCTCAGAGAATTCCGTGAATTCGACTGTGAGAGGGGCATATCCAATTGTCACATTGGAAGTGAAGATTGCTTCCGGCAGTATAGGAGATTGTGGAACGAAAGCAATCAACGGCCTGTAATCCATGCTCTTTGTCCGACGGTTGATGGCATAAGCCATGTCGCCGATACCGTCTCCATCCTCGTCCTTGCCTGTATAATCACTCCAACAGTTGCCTGAGGTCCGGTTCCAGACATTGAGTTTATCATCCCTGGCATTATTCGTATTATTGAAGTAATTGCTGTATATCATATTGCCTGAGGAAATAAGCGACCTGATGCCGCAGTTAGTGTTTGAATATACGAGATTATTGCACAAAGTATTATTTTCAGATTTAAACAGGCAGATTCCAATCTTATTTCCCGAGATGTTGTTGTTATTTATGATACAGTTTTGAACACTACTCAGGTAAATCCCGCATTTGCTGTCAACTATTGAGAAGCCGCTGATTGTTACGTTGCTGGCAACTACCTTGAATACATTGCTGTCTGCGTTCTCTGCGGTTATAACCGTATCAGAGGGAACTTTTGAATCTGAGATTATTGTCAGATTATCCTGGTCGATTTGAATGCTTTCATTATATTTTCCGGGCTCTACGATAATAATATCGCCCTGGGAGGCGTTATCTACTGCAGCCTGGATTGACTCTCCCGGGGATACATAAACATTTTCCACTGCTCCGGTTTCTGAAATTGGGATCAGCACTAGAGATACTGCAAGCAAGAAGACCCATCTGAAAGTTAGATATTTTGACATTTTAACCAGCATATTAACCAAGAAATTTATAGAATTATTTTTTAAAAGGATGACATATAAAATTATTGATTTAAAAAGAATATTAGAAAACAGAATTTAGAATTGAAGTCTATTTAAAGACTTTGTTAGAAAAGAACATCTTTTTCAGGCTTATTTGCCTTCAAAAATACCTGAATATGGAAATTCGGAGCATAAATATAAAATAGTGTCTTATCATTAACCTCCTCCAAATCTCAATCATCGGATTAAATTGATATCCTGCAGCAAACTCTGAGAAATAAAGACTGACTTAGTTAAGTTTAAAAAATCTACTCTCAGAAATGTAATTAGATATCCGGGTTGTCTTCTAAGTCCGAGAAATTGTTTATTTTAAAGCGCAGACTTAGTTCTACTATGTTTGTTTCTAATAGCCTCCTACAATTCCCTGTTAATAGTAAGACCTGATAGAACATTAATGATAACGTATATTAATTATAATTATTATTGATTCTGAAAGGAAAATTAACAACGATTCTAAAAAAATAATTACAATAATTCTAAAAAAATAATTACAATAATTCTGAAAAAATAATTACAATAATTCTGAAAAAATAATTCACAATAATTCTGAAAGAAAAGTTTCCCTTTCAAGCATACATTCAAATCTGCAAAGCCAAAGGTTTTTAAGCAGATCTTAAGTTATTCTTGAAAAATCCAGCTGGAGAAGACATATCATGCAGGAAAAAATAAAAGAGATTGCAGATCGAGTACATGAACTGCGTGAACTATCGGATTTCACGGTCAGAGATATGGCAGAATATCTGCAGGTATCCGATGAGACTTATGAGAAATATGAAAACGGAAGCGAGGATATTCCGGCAAGCATACTTTTTGAAATTGCACAGAAGTTACGCGTGGATATGGCTACCCTCCTGACGGGAGAAGAGCCGCGCATGAATATCTTTACAGTTACACGGGATGGAAAAGGAGTTAGCGTTGAGAGAAGGAAGCAGTACAAGTACCAGAACTTGGCTGAAAAATTCATTCACAAGAAAGCTGAATTTTTTATAGTGTCAGTCGAGCCCAAACCATCCGGGGCAAAACCTGAAACCAATTCCCACCCTGGGCAGGAATTTAACTATGTACTGGAAGGAAGCCTGAAGGTCTATATTCACAATAATGAGATTATCCTGAATAAAGGAGATTCTATTTATTTTGATTCCTCTTATAAGCACGCCATGGAAGCTCTGAATGGAGAAACAGCCAGATTCCTGGCAGTTATAATGTAATTATACAATACAGTTCGGTTTGATATAATACGATTCAATGATAATTTGCTTGAGGATATTCGGTTTGATATATCTGATTTAACGCAGTCAACTTGACTTGCACTTAACCTGATCTGATTTATATTGTTTGGTCTCAAACTCGGCAGAAAAATCGAGAAGCAGGACAAAACCGGGATTAGAATCAGGCACTGAAGCCCTCAAAACATACAAGCTATAGAAAAAAGTAAATAAAACGGGTGTCCAGAATGACTTCCTTGCTCAAGAAATTTGTTTCCAAAACCGATTTTGATTCCTATGAGGATTTCGAGAAAAATTTTAAAATCCTCGTTCCTGAAAACTTCAACTTTGCCTATGACATAGTCGATGCCTATGCAAGAGATTCCCCTGAAAAACTTGCTATGGTCTGGTGTAATGATGACGGGGAGGAGAGGAGCTTTACTTTCAAAGATATGAAGTACTACAGCGACAAAGCCGCGAATTTCTTTGCAAAGCATGGAATAGGGAAAGGCGACTATGTAATGCTCACCTTAAAGAGCCGATATGAGTTCTGGTATTGTATCCTTGCACTGCATAAACTGGGAGCCATTGCCGTGCCTGCAACACATATGCTCAAGACGAGGGATATCGTATACCGGATCGAAAAAGCCGGACTGAAAATGATTGTTTGCATATCGGAAGATGGAGTCCCCGAGCAGGTGGATGAAGCACATTCCCAGTGTGGGAATATCCCACTCAAAAAAGCAGTAGTTGGAGGGAAAACTCGAGAAGGCTGGATTGATTTCAGGAAAGAACTTGAAGAGGCTTCTGCGGATTTTGAACGTCCCTCAGGCGAGGCTGCTACAAAAAACAGCGATATTTCTCTCGTTTATTTCTCCTCAGGGACTGCTGGTTTCCCGAAAATGGTAGAACATGACTTTACCTATCCTCTAGGACACATTCTCACTGCAAAATACTGGCAGAACGTGGAGGATAACGGGCTGCACTACACAGTTGCAGACAGCGGCTGGGGAAAATGCGTATGGGGAAAACTCTATGGACAATGGATCTCAGGTTGTGCGGTTTTTGTCTATGACTATAATCGTTTTGAGGCCAGAAACATGCTTGAAAAAGCCTCAAGATACGGGGTTACAACTTTCTGTGCCCCGCCTACAATCTATCGCTTCTTGATTAAGGAAGATCTCTCAAGATATAATTTCAGTACCCTGAAATACGCGGTTGTTGCAGGCGAACCTCTTAACCCTGAGGTATACAACAGATTTCTGGAATTCACCGGAATAAAGCTTATGGAAGGCTTCGGGCAAACTGAAACCGTTGTGACCATCGCAACTTATCCCTGGATGGAACCTAAGCCCGGATCAATAGGAAAGCCATCTCCTGGTTATAAAATCGAATTGATGGACAGGGACGGCAGAATCTGTGAAGTCGGGGAAGAGGGAGAAATCGTCATCAATACAATGGAAGAAAAGCCTGTAGGGCTCTTTGTTCACTACGGAAAAGATCCTGAAAAAACCGAGGAAACCTGGCACGATGGCTATTACCACACAGGAGATATGGCCTGGAAGGACGAAGACGGCTACCTGTGGTTTGTGGGAAGGGCTGACGATATTATAAAGACCTCAGGATACAAAGTCGGGCCCTTCGAAGTAGAAAGTGCCCTTATCCAGCATCCTGCGGTGCTTGAATGCGCAATTACAGGTGCTCCTGACCCTGTAAGAGGCCAGGTTATCAAGGCAACTGTTGTGCTCACAAAAGGATACACGCCTGGAGACGCGCTTAAAAAGGAACTTCAGGAGCACGTAAAAAGAGTCACTGCCCCTTACAAGTATCCGCGCATCATAGATTTTGTTGAGGAACTTCCAAAGACCATCAGCGGAAAAATCCGCAGGGTTGAGATCCGGCATAAAGACCAGGGTTTAGAATAAAAGCCAGAGATGATCCTGAAAATAGCCTGAAGAAGAGACTGGAAAATCCAGCTACGGCAGGATTGGGATCCAATTAGTATATAACAGGACTCGGTTTAATCCTGTCCAGTTTGACCCTGGAGTCAATAAGTCTCGGGTCAGATCAAAAAAAGGAAAAGAAAGGAAAGAAATAAGTATCTTAAACCTTGTGAAAAGTTTACTCTGAGAAATCTGGTTTCGGATTTATTATAATTATATTATTCCCGTTAATTTAAGAAATGTTAATTTACGGAATATTATGACTATTCATTCTAACATACGGGATTAGTAGACTATATAGTTTAGACTGTAAAAAATAAATTGATAATTCAAGGCTTTCATTCTGTCACAGAAACCGGATAAAAAAAGCACGGACTTAAAAAGTTCGGGAAGGAAAAATAAAAATTCCGGATGGTCCCAGATCCGAAAATGGGCCTGAAAGCTGAGAAGAGCCCAGAGGGCAACTGAAAAAGGAATAAATTGAGGATTCATATGCCAAAGGATGATAAAAAAGAAGCATACCCTGTTATTAATACCCTGGAGTGTAAGGCCTGTGGGCGCTGCCTTCTAGCCTGCCCGAAAGGTGTGCTTTTCATGAGTGAAAACCTGAACTCACGGGGCTACCATTATGTGGAATACAAAGGAGAGGGCTGCTCAGGCTGCGCGAATTGTTATTATACCTGTCCAGAACCGCTTGCAATCGAGATTCATATTCCCCTGAAAACTGAGGAAGCAGAATAAGGCAGAAAAGGAGGAAAAATATGGCAACACGACTAATAAAAGGTAACTCCGCAATAATCGTCGGGGCACTCTATGCAGGATGTGACTGTTTCTTCGGATATCCGATAACTCCGGCAAGTGAAATTCTGCATGATGCATCCAAATATTTCCCGAAAATAGGCAGGAAATTTGTCCAGGCCGAATCCGAAGAGTCGGCGATTAACATGGTCTACGGAGGGGCGTCAGCAGGGCACAGGGTTATGACATCTTCTTCAGGCCCTGGAATTAGCCTGATGCAGGAAGGGCTTTCCTACCTTGCCGGTGCCGAGCTTCCCTGCGTACTTGTAGATATTATGAGGGCAGGTCCAGGCCTAGGGAACATAGGACCGGAACAGGCGGACTATAATCAGGTGGTAAAAGGTGGAGGGCACGGAAACTACAAAAATATAGTGCTTGCCCCGAATTCAGTGCAGGAGATGTGCGACTTTACTATGAAAGCTTTTGAGCTTGCCTTCAAGTACAGGAACCCCGCTGTGGTACTTGCAGATGGTGTGCTCGGGCAGATGATTGAGTCCCTTGAGTTCCCAAAGCAGGCTATTGTTCCTGAAATCGATACCACCTGGGCTGTCAATGGTACAGCCGAAACAAGATCTAACCTTATAACCTCGATCTTCCTGGATTTTAATGAGCTTGGAAGGTTCAATGAAAAACTACAGGCAAAGTACGAGCTCATAAAGCAGAATGAAGTCGATTATGAGGAATACCTGACCGAAGATGCTTCTATTGTCCTTGTCTCTTATGGAATCAGCAGCAGGATCTGCAGATCAGCTGTGGATCTTGCAAGACAGGAGGGCATCAAAGTGGGGCTTTTCAGGCCAAAAACGCTTTTCCCATTCCCTGAAGCACCATTGAAAGCTCTGGCAGACAGAGGTTGCTCCTTTATTTCCGTGGAAATGAGCAACGGACAGATGAAAGACGACATCAGACTTGCAATTAGCTGCTCACAGCCTGTGGAACTCGTAAATCGTATGGGAGGAAACCTGATTACCCTTGACCAGATTATGGATAAAATCAGGAAAATTGCAGGGGAGGCATGAAAATGGCAGCAGAAATCATTAATGGAGAAAAAGTTATCGGAAGGCCAAAAGCCCTGTATGCGGACTACCCTCGCAAAGGAGGAACAGCTTCGACAGCCACTCACTACTGCCCTGGCTGTGGGCATGGGGTTTTGCACAAGCTTATTGCCGAGGCAATCGACGATCTCGGGATTCAGGATAGGACCGTTATGATCAGCCCTGTGGGCTGTGCGGTCTTTGCTTACTATTATTTCGATACAGGCAATATTCAGGTTGCCCATGGACGGGCGCCTGCGGTAGGAACAGGAGTTTCCAGGGCCGAAGAAAATGCTGTGGTTATTTCTTACCAGGGTGATGGAGACCTTGCTTCCATAGGCCTGAATGAGACTCTCCAGGCTGCAAACCGGGGTGAAAAGCTTGCAGTCTTTTTCGTAAATAATACCGTTTACGGAATGACAGGCGGGCAGATGGCACCTACAACTCTTGTGGGTGAAAAAACCACAACATGTCCTGAGGGCAGAGATCCCCGGTTTGCAGGCTATCCCCTCCATATGTGCGAGCTACTGGACAACCTTAAAGCTCCGGTTTTTATTGAGAGGGTTTCGGTCTCGGATATTTCCCGCATAAGGAAAGCCAGAAAAGCCATAAGGAAGGCGCTTGAGATCCAGCGTGATGGCAAAGGATATGCTTTTGTTGAGGTCCTTGCCGCCTGTCCGACTAACCTCAGAATGGATGCGGAACAGGCTATCAGTTTCATAAATGAGGAAATGGAAAAAGAATTCCCACTCAAGAACTTCAGGGACAAATCCGAAGAAGTCGAACCTCTCCACCGCGGAGTCAGTGACTTTACAACTGAAACCCTTGAGAGACTGTACGGCATTGAGGCGGCTGCTGAAGAGAAACCTGCCAGAATGGATTTCGCTCCTATCCAGACCAAGATTGCAGGTTTCGGAGGGCAGGGTGTCCTCAGCATGGGAATTATCCTTGCTCAGGCCGGAGTAAAGGCAAACCTCAATGCATCATGGTTCCCATCCTATGGCCCGGAGCAGAGAGGGGGTACATCAAACTGTTCGGTTGTTATTTCAGGACAGTCTATAGGCTCTCCTACGGTTTATACCCCTGACATCCTGGTAGCTATGAACCGTCCTTCCCTTGAAAGGTTCAAAGGGGCAGTCCGTGAAGGAGGGCTTATCCTCTATGATTCCTCTGTCGGCGAGGTCGAAACGCCTGCACATGCCAGAGCCGTTGCAGTCCCTGCAACCGAAAAAGCCAAGGAAGCCGGTTCAGAAAAGGCTGCCAACTCATTCATGCTTGGAGTCCTCGTCGGCCTTAATGCAACAGGTCTGGAAGAAGAAGTTTTCAAGGAAGCTCTTGCTGAAAACTTCGCAGGGAAGCCTAAAGTTATTGAGTTCAACCAGATGGTTCTTGAAGCCGGAGCGCAGTGGGCAAGAGAAAACGTTAAGATCTGAAGATTTTAAGGCCTGAGAAAAAGTTGAGTTTTGAAAAACTGTGTTGTGGAAAAGACAGGTGGAGAAGAGTCTTCTCTGCCTGTGGTGTTTTTCACCTCTCTCAAAAGATTCTCAAATAATTTTGTAGCGGCTTTCAGGTGGTTTTCAGTAATTTTTAAGCAGTCAGTAATTTTCGACTTCTCAGCGTTTTTCTGTTAATCAGGTTGCTCTTTAATCTCTTGAATGTCCTGCTAATTTTCAGACTGGTCTGCATAGATAATCGCTATAGAGAGGCATGATCTCGAGAATTTAATAGGCAGGTACTACAATTGATTGATAAAAGAGGTATATTTAAAAGGTGTGAATCTGGGGTCAATCATAAGCTTTATTAACGCCGAATACATTGTAAGAAAAAGAGAGGCTTTTACAAATTGCTTTTAAAAGTGCTTGCTAAAAGGCAGTATTATTTTAAAAGCAGTTTATTGATCTAGGAGTAGATGGTAGGGTTCGAGTCTCTATTCTCGTCCCTACCTGCGATCCAACCCGGAGATTAAGAGGAAACCCCATTACTCTTAATCTCATTCTAGAAGTAGATGGTAGGGTTCGAGTCCCTATTCTCGTCCCTACCTGCGATCCAACCCAGAGATTGAGAGAAAACCCTATAACTCTCAATCTACAAGTCTTTTATAAGGATATGGGGATATATATCATAACCGACCTAAAAAACAATTCATGACATAAGTTTTGTTTAAGGCATTTATTTTTGATATTGGCGAAATATTTAATGACGTTGAAAATTTCAAAAACATAAAATGAACCTGCTTTCCTCAGAAGTCCGTGAGCATTCTTTAGACTATTTTCGGAACAGTTTACTGAAAGGCTATTTTCGGAATACTCTACAGTCTCACGTTAAGCTTTACCGCACTGATTTTTAAACATAACAGGTTCAGCTTGAGCAGCTCATATAAAAATATTAGAGCATATAGAAACCATGTTGAACAGGTTCTATGCAAAAAGTACGCTGTGAATAAAAGCGATTTTTCAGATCAATTTAGAAGTAAATGAAAGGAATCTGAATTTCTATTCTCAGGTTTCTCTGATGCCTGATTTGAGCTGAAACCGAATATAATAAGAACAATATTGATAAGCGTAAGACCCTGGCGACAAACCAAGAATTTAAAGCAAAAGAAATAAAAATGTGCTTTTTATTTTCTAAGACCCATAAGATTAAATAGCTTTTGTCCTTATTTCCCTTGAAATCAGCGCTGGCAAGGCAAGTTAAAAACAAGCCAGTATTGAAAAGTGAATAAGAAACATCGCTAGGATATAAAATGTCTTTTAATTATTTGGTGCAAAACCATAATTGTTTACTTTCAAATTACATTTGACCCTACACTTGATCCCTCACTTTTAATCCACTATCGGACTCCTAAAAGCGGGATTTTCATCTAATTCCAAAATTTAAAATGAGGCTTATAAAGATGCAGTACCAGGCAACAGTTAGAATTGAACAGAAAGCAGGTATGCTCGATCCTGAAGGCACAACCACAAAAAGGGCTCTCGGACAACTTGGCTACCAGGTTGACAGCGTAAAAACCGCAAAGCTTTACGAAATCGTCCTTGAGGCTGAATCTGCAGAGCTTGCAGAGCAGAAAGTTGACGAGATGTGCCAGAAACTTATTGCAAACCCAATAGTCCACAATTATACAATCGAGCTCAAGGAACTTAAATAAACTATTGTGGAAAGACGATTGAGTCAGAAAAGCTAAAACTTTGAAACTTGAGGGGAAAAAATGAAAATTGCCATTCTTCAGTTCGGAGGCACAAACTGCGACCTGGACGTCCTGCATGTCCTTAAAGATGTCGTGGGTGTGGACGCCGAGACTGTCTGGTACAAACAGGAGGATCTTACAGGTTTTGATGGAGTAGTTGTGCCTGGTGGTTTCTCCTACGGAGATTATCTCAGGGCAGGAGCAATTGCAGCTCGCACTCCAATTATGAACTCAGTGAAAAAACTTGCAGCAGTCGGCAAGCCTATTCTGGGAATCTGCAACGGCTTCCAGATTCTCACCGAAGCCCGCCTACTGGAGGGAGCCCTGACAACTAACCAGTATCCTAAATTCAGGTGCCACTGGACAAACCTCAAGGTAGAGACTGTTGATACTCCTTTTACCTCGAAGTTCAGGAAAGGCGAGATTATCAGGATGCCCATAGCCCATATGGAAGGGCAGTTCTATGCCGAGGAGAAAAGTCTGGCAGAGCTTGATGAGAACGAGCAGGTTGTCTTCCGGTATGTTGATGAAAACGGAAAAGTAACGGAAGCATCTAACCCTAACGGGTCTCTTGAGAACATTGCAGGAATAGTAAACTCTTCAAGAAACATTTTAGGTCTCATGCCTCATCCGGAAAGAGCCTCCGAGGCAATTCTGGGCTCAGACGATGGTCTGCGGGTATTCGAGTCAATGGCGGATTATATCGCTCAAAATTTCTGATTAGCCCGCTTTTACTCTTTAATTTATGTTGTAACTTTAATTATTTTGCCACTTTAATTTATTTACTATTTTAATTTATCTGCTAAGTTATATAGTTACAAATTTTATTTATTATTTAATATTTTCTTTGTTTTGTCGTTTTTATTTTTGAGAATCATGTTATTACCATATCTGGTAATTTAATCTGGCAGTTTAATCTGGCAATTAGTGCCTGTTAATTATATTAAACGCTTTTATCTATCTCGGTATTCTTCCGACAAATTTCTCACTTTGCTGGTGATCTTTTACTGGACTATACAACTCAAGTTTCCTGCACTGACCGAGATTTTCGGCTGCAAGTAATTATTGAAAGCACTTATAAATATAAGTTCAGGTTTATTTTTCAGAATATATATTTCAAAATCTTTTTATTAACTCAGATAATTATTCTTATGAATTATTATAAAGACAGGAATTGTCTTTCTAACTATATAATTTAAAATTAAGGGGAGTATCAGCTTATGAAAGGAAAACCGATCCAGAGTATTTGCATAGCCCTTCTTCTTGTGCTCGGGGTAGCATCTACTCAGGCAGGTGCTGCTGTTTTCACCGTAGGCAGTAATGGGGAAGGAAACTATACTTCGATCCAGGAAGCTATCAATAATGCGCAGAACGGAGATACAATTCTCGTAAGCCCTGGTGTATACAGAGAAAATGTAAACGTAAATAAGGAACTTTCAATTATCTCGGGCACCGACCCCTCGGGTGGCATGATAAATCGTACCTACGTAATTGGTGCAATTCCGGTAAATGATGTATTCACCATAAGGTCAAATAACGTGACAATAAGTGGCTTCTATATTGCAGGAGGCCCTTCAGGAATAGATATGGACAGAGAGGTCGGGATTTCCCTTGAAGGCGTGCAGAACTGCTTAATAAGTAACAATACGCTGATATTGAATGATATTGGCATTGGTCTCAACAATTCCCATTTTAACCTCCTTGACAACAACATTATAGGTTTTGGAACCAGCGGAATTTACCTGACCCAATCTAACGAAAATGAGCTGTCAAATAATGTGGCTACAATTAACAGCCATGGAATTCACATAGACAATTCTACTAACAATACCCTTATGGGCAACACTGTAGAATCAAATGAAGTAGGATTCTTACTGTCCGCATCAAGAATGAACACACTTGAAAATAACTTCGTTTTAAGAAACGATAATGGAGTTGGTCTTGACAATATGGCTGGATCCAATACCCTGACTAATAACAGCTTGTACATGAATGGGATTGGGATGTATTTCAACGGATCATCCGGTAACACGATTTACCTGAATGACTTCTTCAACTTCTTTAATGCTGAAGATGAAGGAACGAACACATGGAACAGCAGTACAGCAGGCAATATGTGGAACGATTATAACGGAACAGATGCTGATGGAAACGGTATAGGAGACACGCCTTATGTTGTCAACCAGACAACCGGAAGTATAGATTACATGCCTCTTGTCGAGAATGTTTCCTCAGAAGAAACCCTGGAAAATATGGATGGCAATAGCATAGGTATGTCAATGTAATGATTAATTGCTAACGTAAAACCTACTAAAATTTCGAGTGAAAAGAGTTTTTTATATTTCTAAATTCTTTTCATTTTTTATGAACTTTCTCTTTTTTACAATTTTTCGATTTTTCATTCAAGTTCGCCCTTTCTCAGTTCTTCCCTGATATTTACTACAGTCTGCCAGGACTGCCTGACTATACTGGGAAACTCTCCGGAGTGCTCTTTTCCCCACTTCAGCAGGAATTCTTTTGTCTTGGGGTCTGAGGGGTAACCACTGCCAAAGTCGCCCCATTCCTGCTTGAGCTCCTCTATAAGCTCGTCCCTGCGCACCTTTGCAATAATTGAAGCTGCCGAAACAACGGGATAGACCGTGTCTGCCTGATGCTCGCAGATTATTTCGATTTTTTCTGCATGGGCAGGGCTGGTTTTTGCATATTGTCTGCGGAGGTTATATGCAAAACGCTCGGCTTTAACATCAGCTGCATCGACAAAAACCACATCTGGTTTCAGATGTTCGAGCACCTTCGAAAAACAGACAACCATAATCTCGTTCATGCTCATGATCTTCCTGAGTTCGTCAATCTGAGAAGGGCTGACCTCAAGAATAAAGAAGCCGTCCGCATATTTTTTTATCTGGGCTGCAAGCTGCTCCCGTTTCTTCGGCGTCAGTTTCTTGGAATCTGCAACCCCCAGCACCTTGAGAATATGGGCTCTCGACTCCTCTATTTTTACGCCTCCTATGCACATGGGTCCGATTACAGGACCTTTCCCGGCTTCATCAATTCCTGCGATCATCATTCTTCGGCTGCCTCCTTATTAAGGGAAGAGAGCTTTTTCATTATTTATAAAAGTAGGGTAAGGCATAGTTTATTAGCAAAGTCTTAAACAGGGTTCTACAGAAGCTTTAAGACACAGAATTCTTTAAGGTAACGAAACCGTTTACGAGGGTATCGATGACGTTCGGATGTCAAGTTTTAAATATGTTTAAGTTCGTGGTAGTTTTTCTAGGTTTCCTGATTGAACCCTATCTGAAGCTTCAACTCTTCACTGAAATCCTTCAAATCCATCCTCAAACAAAAACGTTAAATCTAAAGTAGAGTATTTAGGGAGTTAAGTTATAGTTACTCACACAAGAATTATACCTAAAAGAGAGGATCTCTTAGCATTTTATAAGACATTATCTTATTCTTTCTAGAAATTAGGTGTATATTTACGATCAAAACTATGTTTTCCACACCATGCACGAGATGAATTCCCAATGCCAGTAATTACCTTGCAATATGACGACCTCGAGAAACTCACAGGAACCGATAAGGAAACCATAATAAACAGGGTGCCCATGATAGGAGCCGACATCGAAAGGATTGAAGACGAGTCTATCGATATCGAGTTCTTCCCTGACAGGCCTGATCTGTATAGTGTGGAAGGGGCAGCCAGGGCAATGCGAGGTTTCTTGGACCTTGAGACCGGGCTGCCCGAGTATGAGGTAAATCCGTCAAACATTTCGATTTCGGTCAGCGAGGATATCCTGAGAATCAGGCCTTTTCTCGGGAGTGCAGTTGTAAGAGGCGTAAAGTTCACATCCTCTTCCATAAAATCCCTTATGGATCTTCAGGAAGATCTACACTGGGGGCTTGGAAGAAACAGGAAAAAAGTGTCAATAGGCGTGCACGACCTCTCAAACGTAAAGCCGCCTTTCAGGTATATGGCTGTTGACCCGAGTTTCGAGTTCGTGCCTCTGGATTACACTGAAAAAATGAGCATGACCGAAATTCTGGAAAAGCATCCCAAAGGTACAAGGTTTGCCCATCTTGTCAGGGACTTTGATAAATATCCTATCATCCTAGATGCTGACGACAATGTACTGTCCTTCCCGCCTATTATTAACGGGACACTTACAAGCGTGACCGAGAAAACTACCGACCTTTTCATCGATGTCACAGGGCTAGGAGAAGCCGTATACACTGCCCTGAATATTGTAGTTACCGCGCTTGCGGAAAGGGGCGGGCAGATAGAATATGTAAAGGTTATCAGGCCCGACTGTGCAGAATTAATCCTGCCTGACCTTGAGCCGAAGAACAGGCTCCTTACAAAGTCTGAGGTAAAAACCCTTCTCGGCATGGAACTTTCGCTGGAAGAAATCGTTAAACAGCTTGAAAGGATGCGTTTTGGAGCAGAAGCTCTTGACGAAGAAACCATTGAGGTAAAAATTCCGGCTTACAGGGCTGACATTCTTCATAACTACGACCTTATCGAGGATATCGGCAAAGGTTATGGGTATGAGAATATCAAAGTAAGGATTCCCGAGACCTATACTGCAGGAAAGTCCCACCCGATTTCCCTGCTTCGCTCTCCTATAAATGAAATAATGGTTGGTCTTGGCTACTATGAGGTCATGCCCTTTACGCTCACCAGCGAAAAAATCAATTTTGAGAATATGCGCAGGCAAAAGACGGATGATGTCACGTATGTCCTTCACCCAATTAGCGAAGACCAGACAATGCTCAGGACAACCCTGCTTCCTAACCTCCTTGAGATCCTTGCATTAAACCAGCACAGGGAACTTCCTCAAAGAATCTTCGAGTTCGGGGAGGTTGTACGCAACGAGATAGCAAGCCAGCATGTAGCTGCAGTTTCAATTCACCCGCAGGCAAATTTCACCGAGGTTTATGAGGTCGTGGATGCCTTCATGAGGGAAATGATGCTCTCCTATGAGGCAAAAGAATCCGAAGACCCTGCTTTTCTTGAAGGCAGGCGGGCTGATATTTATCTCAGAGACAAAAAAATCGGGGTTTTTGGAGAGTTCCACCCCGAGGTTATAAGCAATTTTACCCTGGGGTATGCAGTTGTCGGGTTTGAGCTTGACCTGACAGATCTGATTGATTGAAACTAAACTGATAGGCTAAAACTAAAATTAGAAGGTTAATTTTCTCCTGTTTTTCAATTAATCTTCTTTAACCTTTTTTAACTAACCTTTTTAGCCTCTTTTCAACTAACCTTTTTAACCTCTTTTCAACTAACCTTTTTAACCTCTTTTCAACTAACCTTTTTAGCCTCTTTTCAACTAACCTTTTTAACCTCTTTTCAACTAATCTTTTTAATTACTTTTTTCATAAGGTTGATAGATGAAGATTTTACTTCCTTTTAATGAAAATACAGCAAATATACTTTTATTCTCACCAGGTTGGTAACAAACAACTGACACTTTTATTATAGGAAAGTTTGGAAAAACGCTTAGAGCTTGTCTTAAAAACTAAATCCGAACCGGAATAGGGATAAAATTTGCACACCTGAAATAAGAAAATTTCAGTTGCTGAAAGGTTTTTAGTTTTAAGGGAATCTCTCAGGGCAGGAAAGTTTAGCGATTAAGTAAATAATAAGCCTAAACTCATAGTGAACCTATAATCAAAAAGACTGCGGAAACAATTTACATTGAGTTAAAAGTTTTAGAGAATTGGGCTCCGTAGAAATCCTCTGAAATAGCCAATCTTAACAAATTAAAACTAAATTGCCCGATTCATTTTGCTGAAGAACTTTAAGTCTATTGATAACGATTAAGTAGGTTTTCTACAGAGCCGAGAATTGACATATTTAAACAGCTCACTACATTACCCAGTTAGTTCATGAGGAATAGTATAAAAATTCTATAACTGCACAGGTTCTTCCGTTTTTCGATCATGATAGAACTCGTAGCTATGGATACAGCAGGTCAGAAATAACTTATAAATGCTGTTCTCTTTTTGATTACGGAAAAAAATTGTATTTGATTTATCTTCACTGTGTAAGAGCTCAATTCACATGAAGTATCTGGAACGGCAGGTTTCCCGCATTTTAACCTGAGCTCAACAGAACTGTGCCCAGTATCGGTATGCTTTGACGTAACCTCCCCATAGTACGAGATCATTCCACTCCTCAAGATCTATCTCGGCTGCTCTCAAATAAACCCTGTTTTGAAAAGCTTGGTAATCCATGCCGTATTTCTGATTCATTTCAGTTATTCTGTTGCTATAATATTCAATTTTCTGTTCAGCTTTACTGCGCACAAATCCGTGTAAAATTTCTTGTTCGTCTCTATATAGGTCAACTTTGACTATACCGCTTATAGGTTCAGAGTGTCTTCCAGAAATTGTTACGTATTGACTATACTCGAAGGGGTTTCCCACTATTACCACCCATTATTATTATAATTCTGTTCCTTCCATTTTAAAGGTATTTGCCTACTTAAAAAATTTTTAATAAGGATTGCCCAGAGCTTAACAAAAATAAGTTTAGAAATTTGAAAGCTCCCCTTATCTTCGTCCAACTTATTAATATTTTAAACAAAGTGATATATTAAACTTTTGACACAAAATTTTACACAGTTCTGGAAAAATCGCAGAGATCTACAAAGGGATGACAGAAACCTGGCAGCTTGCTAATATTGAAAAAAGGTAGCGTAGGGGCATGCCGAGGATATAACTTCGCTAAAGACTCTTATATGTTAAGTTACAAGTTAAGCTATAATCTTAAAAAAAGTGAAAAATATTTAATTTTATACAAATAACATTATAAAATTGAACAATAGTTTTATGGCTACGGACTTAGAAAATTGGCTTGTGCTGTAAAAAAATATTGTTGATTGAAGAATAAGCCAAGATTTTAATAAGTAGAAAAGCATACACAGAATAATCAAAAACCATAAAAACACTATTTTTCTTGTATTTATAAAGGGTTTGATAATATCCCAACAAGAAATTTAGTTTTAATATAGGACTAATCTCAGGCTTTTTCTAGCCAAATAAAGGAAAATTTTCCCCTATTCGAATGCAAGATCCACTAAAACAAGGATTGAAACATAGATTTACATTCGGTATTATCTGTTATGTTCATATTCGAATGCAAGATCCACTAAAACAAGGATTGAAACTACGTGGTTCAAATATTTCAGAAATGACGATCTCGTATTCGAATGCAAGATCCACTAAAACAAGGATTGAAACCACTTTCCATAGCGATACCAACAACTATACCGCCTTCATTCGAATGCAAGATCCACTAAAACAAGGATTGAAACCTGTGATGGCTGCCGATGGAATCGGGGAAAATGGATTCGAATGCAAGATCCACTAAAACAAGGATTGAAACTATACTGTATATCTGTATCCAACGTATATAAAGTATTCGAATGCAAGATCCACTAAAACAAGGATTGAAACCCGCCTAAATGACAGATAGCAGTACCTCGAATTTCCGATTCGAATGCAAGATCCACTAAAACAAGGATTGAAACAAAATTATAGCACCATCACCCACATTATTCGCAAACATTCGAATGCAAGATCCACTAAAACAAGGATTGAAACTTCAAAGAATATAAAGTTATTCTTAGAGTCTATATGATTCGAATGCAAGATCCACTAAAACAAGGATTGAAACGTTTTTGATCCTGTAAATCTCTTCGCCGCTCAATCTGATTCGAATGCAAGATCCACTAAAACAAGGATTGAAACAGTCTGGAAGTTATCCAGCTTCAAAAAACGATTTTACATTCGAATGCAAGATCCACTAAAACAAGGATTGAAACACATCTTTGATACTGGGCTCGACTTCCTGGACTGCTGATTCGAATGCAAGATCCACTAAAACAAGGATTGAAACTTCGATTGAATATACGGTGGGCACTTGGTTAGTAGATTCGAATGCAAGATCCACTAAAACAAGGATTGAAACATCCGGGGATCCTCTACTTTCGGACCAGGGCATCTGGATTCGAATGCAAGATCCACTAAAACAAGGATTGAAACATAAACCCAAAGTCTATCTCTCCAACGTCAATGCTCATTCGAATGCAAGATCCACTAAAACAAGGATTGAAACTTCAGATGAAGAAATTGAAATTAATACTAAGTACCAGATTCGAATGCAAGATCCACTAAAACAAGGATTGAAACATTCTGCAATGTATTTTGATACAGCCGGTCTTATGATTCGAATGCAAGATCCACTAAAACAAGGATTGAAACTTGACATGCAGAAAGCATGCCCTCTGATTTTCGTAAAATTCGAATGCAAGATCCACTAAAACAAGGATTGAAACAATATGTAAAATATTAAATAGTCCAATGTGCTAAATATTCGAATGCAAGATCCACTAAAACAAGGATTGAAACCTAATCGCCCTACAAACCTGCAATGTATAGTTAATATTCGAATGCAAGATCCACTAAAACAAGGATTGAAACTATCCCATCCGTTCCCAGCCATCAGCCTATAGAGCTATTCGAATGCAAGATCCACTAAAACAAGGATTGAAACTTCCAATAAGGGCTTTTACAGTTCGGACAAACTCTCATTCGAATGCAAGATCCACTAAAACAAGGATTGAAACTCTTTTCCAAATGGGGCACACGACGACCAGACCGACGTATTCGAATGCAAGATCCACTAAAACAAGGATTGAAACTATACGATTAGTACGTATATACTGTAAAGGAGATGTATTCGAATGCAAGATCCACTAAAACAAGGATTGAAACTAGAAGCTTGCGAACTGTGCGAAATCTGTATCTTCGGATTCGAATGCAAGATCCACTAAAACAAGGATTGAAACCCCATTTTGAGTGCTTCCGTGCTTGATACTAAAACATATTCGAATGCAAGATCCACTAAAACAAGGATTGTGGTAATTTTGCGCAGGAGTCTTTAGTCTGTACTTATCCACATTCGCAGTAAAACAGTTCCATGAATTGTACTATCAAACTTAACATACCTGCTGCTATTTTTATATAAACAGAATTATTTTAAATAGTAATTATCCGATTATTGTAAGAAAGGATCGCACAATTTTATTTTTATCATAACTTTTATATAATAATACTATGATTATGTGTTCCTAGAGGCTCACATAATAAAAACGGATAGGAAAAATGATAGAGACTATTTGGATAATCGTACCGAACTTAATAGCATCATACATGGTTATGGTCAATAAAGCGTTTTATGCCAATATGATTTATTGCTTCTGTTATCTTTTACTTATCTGGCATAACTATAATTCGGGTGACAGTTCGCAAATGATTTATTTCACAATTTTAGAGATAATGTCGATTGTCGGAGTCTTTTTGTATATATACCAAACTGGAAGAACTGTTGGAATTAATGTAAAGAAGAAAGAGCAACAGCAAGTGGCCAAGATTAGATAAGAGCACCACAGCAACACATCTTTACTATCCTGTAAACAAAAACATATCCTATAACAAAAACTCACTAAGGCAACAATAGAATTTCCGGCGCGAATTTCTGTTTGAGCAACCCGAGTAAAAATGAGATTTTAAAGAGACAAAACTTATATTATTATGATTTAATGCTGTTATAGATGCTGTTGAAAATCCTAAAAAAATGATAAATAAAAGCAATTATATATAATTATGTAAAACTGTATATGAAACCGAACAGCATCAAAAATAAAACCCTATAGATCAAACTGAAAAATAAATTCTATATCTTAACTTATTAAAACCAGTGTGATCCTATGCCCAGAAAATACACTAACAGAACAACCCACTTTATTCTCCACGATGATGGCACATTTGACGTCTACATAAATAAAAAGTTCAAAGAATGTGGACTCTATGAGGAAACCCCGGATACTATACGATTAAACTACTATAAGCACTCCTCACTATTCCAAAAGGAAGAAGGGTGTTTAATCTCTGAGAATTGTAGAATTTGGATAGAAGACAGAATCATTAATGTTCCTGGTGGCATCCTTAACAACGGGGTGTTCATAGCTAATTGTGAGGATGGAGGCACCATCCTGAAAGACTGAAGTTCAATTAACAGTAAAAATCAATGGAGATTAACTGGATTCGGGAGAATCCATTCTTTGGAATTTTTTAAGTGGATTAAAAGATGAAAATTCTATGATATAATAATACTTTTTATGTAAATATATAAAATCCATTAATAGAATTTTTATAATCAAAGCTAATTTAGAGCCTTTTACCTTATTACAAACAATTTTTTTTCTAATATAATTCTGCTTAGAGAGCAATATAAGTAAAACATAATTGGAACAAATGGAAAGACTTATTTTATCTGTAACTATCGTTATTCAGGATCAATACCCACTAAAG
This sequence comes from Methanosarcina flavescens, assembly GCF_001304615.2. NCBI lineage: Archaea > Methanobacteriati > Methanobacteriota > Methanomicrobia > Methanosarcinales > Methanosarcinaceae > Methanosarcina > Methanosarcina flavescens. The sequence continues at coordinate 2,813,813 of NZ_CP032683.1, forward strand.
CCAGGACTGAGACAGAACTGAGACAGAATAAGGGCGGTGGTGGTAGGATAACTCATTAAATTCCAGCAGGACTGCTGTATAAACCACTGAATGAAATCCTCTTAGAGCAATAAGTATGACCGAGAAGATTAGCTATCTTGATGGGCTACGCGGTGTAGCTGCGATTAATGTTATGTTAATGCACTTCTTTATAGTATTACTCCCGGCAATGATCTATAGTGATCGGATGCCGTCGCATCTCGGAAATCTTGAAAAGATATTTACAAGTACACCACTGGGATTAATTGGCGCAGGGAACTTTTCGGTCTGTATCTTCTTCGTTCTTAGCGGCTACGTATTAACTCAAAAATATTTTAAAACAAAAGACCGGAGCATAATAATAAGCGGTGCAGTACGCCGATATATAAGATTATTTGTTCCAGTATTTGCAGCTACAATGTTATCATTCTTATTGGCATCAACCGGAATGTTCCATTACTTTATTGAAGCTGTGATGATTTCGGGAAATAATAATTATGCCAATTACTGGACTTTTACACCAGATCTTGCCGAAGCAATTAAACAGGCGGCTTGGGGGACTTTTTTCGCAGGTGATGATACCTATAACCCTGTTTTGTGGACCATGTCAGTAGAATTTTATGGATCGATGCTTGTTTTTGCAATGGCTCTATTTTTCGGGTCCCTGCGTGCCCGCTGGACATTTTACCTTGCCGCAGTCGTGCTCTTCCTCAACACTTACTATCTGGCTTTCATTATAGGAATGGGGCTCGCCGACGTATTCAACGGTAAGACATCAATATTTAAAACAAGCAATAAAGTAATATTGTCTATTGTACTGGCTTCGGGACTTTTTTTAGGTTCATACCCTGTAGGCACCGTGACAGCTGATTCGTTATACGCGTTTCTCGATAACGGTTTCTTCCAGACACCAAAGTATGCTTACCATATTCTTGGTGCAGGCATGTTAATGTATGTCTTACTTAACAGTCAACGGATGCAAAAAATATTTTCTTCTCCGGTACTGGTCTTTCTCGGAAAAATATCCTATTCTCTGTACCTGGTACATTTCCTGGTAATAAGCACTCTCACCTGTGCACTATTCCTCGTCCTGCATCCGGTATTACCCTATGGTGCAGCTGTCCTGATTTCCTGTGTCCTGTCTGTGTTAGTAATAATACCCCTGAGCTATCTGTTTTACAGGTATGTTGATATGAGGGGTATAAAATTATCCAAGGTTTTCTATAACCAATTAGCCAGCATCTTCAGACCTATCAGTGCAGGAAATATAACACAAAACTATCTATCAAATGTGATTTTTACAATATATAATAAATTATTCAAATGACTTATACTAAATTACTTAAACAAACTCGGCAAAATCACTGCACATATATCTGGAAGTATAACTCTTCCGATCTGTAGATTCTTTCTTGATAAACTCCTAACTGTGAATATGTCGGACTTTTAGCACTGTCTTAATTGGCAAGAGATATAAATTTGCTGTCAACATCAACCATATAAGCCCAACCTTCGTGAGGATTTATAGTTGTCTTCGCTGCGCTTGCTGTCGTACCCATTAAACTGAATGCAAAAGCCAGGGTTAATATTGTTCTGGATTCCATATAGTATAAGATCATTAAAAATAATTTAAAATCATATTCACTTATAATATTTTATCCATCCTTTAAAGTTTATTAAAGCCCTAACATGAGATTTTAATGCTTTTCAATGTCAAAAATATTTATAATTTCAAGCAAAATCTGTTTTTCTTTTAGAAGTAAAGTATTTATCCGTGAACACTCAATTAATTTTTTAATTTAGTTATGCCTATGTTCTATTTTGGGGAAGGGTTTGATGGCCAGGAAACCTGACAATTTTTCATTCTTCATTGAGGATACCTGTGCCTACATTCCCTATGCCGTAATCGGGATTTTCATCCTGCTTGTATCAACCTTCACCTCAGTTTACCTTCTAAAGATCGACAGTGAGGTCGCAGAAACCATTTACACCACCGAGAATGTTAACCCTGAGAAAAGTGCCATCAATCTTGCCTCATTCGACCTTGCCCGCTGCCTGAACTATGCAGGAATGGAAGCTCTAGAATGGCAGGGCGAACATCCTGTAATCCTGCCTGAAGGCAGTGCAGTTGACAGGTTTTCCGAAGACGGTTTTATGGTGATCCCGAAAAACCAGAACTTTGAGAAAGGAGACCCACTCCAGCTTTCCATAAACCTGCCTTCGGATATCTGGGGTAAAATAGAATCTCTCTGGAAAAATCGCGACATCAAACTGATTGTCAACGACTCTTCAGGCAACGAAATAAAGAACATAAACTACGGCCAGGCAACCGGTTTTTTCCAGAAAGTCTCATTCCAGGAAACCGTGGAAATTCCGGACACTGCAGCCTCAGGATATGACAGAAGAGAATCCTGACCTTATTCATGCGGTTACAGATAGTGTTTACACAGCATCAGTCCAAGGGCAGATCTTAAGAGATGGCTTCGATTCTCCTGATCCGATTGCTTCTCAAATCACTGCAAATTTTGATCGTGATTCGGTTTCGTTTACCGGTCAAACTATTACCTGGGACTCGAACTATCTAGCATCAGGAACACACAAAGGTTCTCTTGTAACCTCGTACTCCTGGATAGTAAAGAAGTAAGAGTATGGGTGATTACAGCAAGCTACTTTAACAGCCTCTCTGATGACCAACTAATCCAAAAATCTACTACAGATGATCTTGTTTTTGAACTCTCTACTATAGTAAAGTCAGAAATTCGAAATACAAACCTAGTGATTGGATCTGATGAACTTGAGGCTATTCTGAATAGAGTGGACACCGACATCAGAATTGGGGTTGCAAACGGAATCTGTGAAGTTACAATAAGCAGAGGTGAGATTATTGATGCTAGTTTCGAGAGAATCGATAGCGAGCTTAAAAGTTCGGCAAATGAAGCTGTTGACAAATACTCTGGAGATATAGGAAATAAAGTCTTAAAAAGATTAGACAGGATGATGGCAACTATTCCCTGTGGATTACCTGTGATGCCTCCACACTGGACTTTTACGGTGAATATGTGGACATATGAGGTTATTGGTAGATATGAAGAATTTACTGTTGTTGATAATGATAATGAGGTTATTCCTAAACCTTATTTTGGGCATAAAGGCCAGAAATATGTGAGGAATGAAGACCATATACGCCATCCGTGTAAAGTAGGTAACGATGGAAGTAGTATATGGTTAGGGAATAATAAACGAATTACATTTCATTTAATAGGATGTTCTGCTACTGTTGTTGGGTCGGGACCAAAAGGAGTTGGAGACAAAACGGGAGACCGGACTGAAAAATCGATAGGTTATGATGATCTTTTGATAGAGTTTAGAGGGTGACTATGAGAAGAACAGTATCAATAATGGGGACAATCCTGATTTTGCTCACAAATATATCATCTGCATACAATCCTTATGGAGATATTTACGAGTATGATCTGTATTTCAATGGCAAACTATTAAATACTACAGAGGTTCCAAAGCCAATTTTGAAGATTGGCGAGCCTTTTAATGTCAAAATTGATTTTGTAGTATATAGGAAATGTGAGATGTCCATAAAATTAAGTGAGATAGAAAATGGCTATTTCGTAATATTAAATGGTTCAACTCCAAAAATGGACGTATACAGAGCTGATGTAATGGAAAAAGACTCTACCAGAACTTATGAATGGACAGTCCAGCCTACTGAAAAATGGGCTGGAGGCTCTTTACCAATTGACTTGGTTTACCAGATAGACGATTTTGAGACAAAGAAATCACTTGTTCATGGATCATTTACTATAGCGTATCCTTACATCTCTAACGAATACTACAAAGGCGAAACTCCTATCTCTGAGCAGCCTGAATCCAAAACCCAACCAACCCAAGAACAACAAGCTTCAGAAAATTCGTCTGCTCCAACAGCATCCTCACCAGCTTTCAGTTTATTAACTGCTATCACGGCAATTGCACTTGTATTCTTCAAGTTATCTAGCCGTCAAGCACGATAAGAGGAGATTAGATTTAATTTTTCAGCTCTGACTTTAACCTGATTAACGTGCAGCCTCTAGAAAAAAGCGATATTGACACCCTGATAACCCAAAAATAATCAAAACTCAGGGAAAAGGAAAATTATTTCTTTTTCTCTTTTCCTTTCGCCGGGTTTTTTCTAGTTCCAACTGTTTTCTGCTCTTTTCTCGCCCATTCACTTTTTTTAACTCTTTCTCCTTTTTTCTCCCTTCCCTGTCCAGGATATTTCTTCATTATCTTACTTGTCGGTTTTCTCTTTGTCCAGATACTTTTCTTAACTTTCGGTTTCTCTTCTTCCGCTTTTTCCTCTTCGTCCAGGTCAATTCCGAGTTTTGAATTTACGGAAGCTCTGGCTCTCCTAGCATCGGCATAGTCAGGTTTGATCCGGAGAGCTCTCTCAAGGGCTCCTAAGGCTTCTTCATTTTTATCTAGAGCGGACAGAGCCATACCTTTGCAATACCAGGCATCGGCAAAATTAGGTTTTATTGAAATCGCATTGCTGCAAGCTTCAAGGGCTCTTTTAAATTTGCCGAGCTTGAGGTGGACGAAGCCTTTCCCGACCCAGGTTTTTGCATTATCAGGGTTTATTTTGAGGGCTGAATCGTACGCGATCATGGCCTCCACAGGCCGGTTCAGATTATAGAGAGCAAAGGCTTTACCTTCAAGGGCTCTTGCAAAATCAGGGTTAAGCTTAAGTGCAGCATCATAGGCTTTTATTGCAGCTTCGTATCTGCCCAGATCAGCTAGCACAGAACCTTTTGCGTGCCATGCGCCTGCAAGCTTCGGATTGCCGGCAAGGGCTTTCTCAGAGGCTTCGAGAGCTTTTTCATGCTGGTTGAGTCTGCAAAGCACTGAGGTTCTGAGGTTCCAGGCTTTATCACTGTCAGGTTTTATTTCCAGCAATTTGTCAAAAACCTTCAGCGCGTCTTCGTCCCTATTAAGCTGCAGGAGCACAAAACCTTTTTCATAAAGGTAGCCAGTGTTTTCAGGCTCGATTTTGAGAGCTTTCTCAATTGCCTTAAGGGAATCCCTGTGCATCCTGTGCCTTAGAAACACTGCCGCTTTACCTGCCCAAGCAGCAGCATCTTCCGGATTTTTCTCAAGGGCTCTCTCATGGACTGCAAGGGCTTTATTGAGACGGTCATATGCAGTGCCACGAGCTTTATTTACATCTTTTCCGGTTGTTCTGCCTTCCTTGCTTTCTTTTCCTGCTTTCTCTTGATGATCTGTATGTCCTGTCCTGCTCGTCTTTTTGTTAGGATTCTTTTTCATAGTATCGATCCAGTATTATTTTTCAGAGGCGAAGTTTTTTGAAATACTGAGTCCATCCCCCCTTCTGGCGGCAAATTCCAGGAGAAGTCTTGTTTCAGACTCTGTTCTCCTATTTTAAACTGATCGTGCTGACTTATTTTAAGCAACAGGATAATCACGGAATTTGGGAAGGCAGTCCTGACACAGTACCATAATAGGCAGGATTTCTTGGTATACTTAGAAGTTACCGGCATAGTCCGAAGCATCCAGTAAATTTAGAAACTCCAGTGCAGTTAGGGAAGTTTCCAGACTCAGGGTTATAGGCTTCAGACCATGGCTAACTGTTAGCTTTATTTTGATTCGGCTAAGATAGGATAAATATTCAATGCACCTATATTTTTCATGCTTCTTGCTCAGGCGCTTATTCCCAACGGGGAGAGAATGCAATACTTGAAGTACTGGATGCCGAACAAATAAATTATGCGGTATGGGATGGAACCGGGCATGGAAACTTCGAGGCTCTTGTACAGTTTCCACTGCCTCCGATTGGAGTAGAACCTTTACTCGACTAACTGCGCCAGGCAGGGATTGGCAAAGATACATATACAATTATCCTCCCACCAGAGACAGTAATTTCTGAAAATATCGAGACCCTGAATAAGCGGTATCCTGGCAAATGGATTTCAAGGGAGGAGCTTATTGCGTAAGCTAAACACGGGACCAGCAATTTCAGCAAGCTTTAGAACGGTCATATATGATAGGAAACTTGCCTAGCGGGATAACTCTTCAGGTTGGAGGCTCTTACTTGCAATAGCAGTTTCTTGGGTTGTAGGTGATCTGGTTGAGGATCTGTGCCTGCTGCCGCCAGGATCTGATATTCGCCAGGTACCTCAGATAGCTGAGCGTACCAGCCTAACTTTCTCTCGCTTTATTGATTACGACGCTTGTATGATATTACATAGGCTGGACTGCGATAGAGCATCGGATCGGCTGGCTCGATTCCTGCTGGTAATTGGGATGGCAGAAAGAGCAGATCACGCTCCACTGCAGCACTATCATGGACTGCTTCCATGATTTCAATGACACCGATCTCGATAGTTTTGCGTGTATCCGGCCATGCAATTGAAGGGTTATCTATTTTATCTTCTGGCTCCGGAAGCTGGACGCGGAAATTAAACCTTATGGGAGAGTCAGCTACTCGCTGACGGATTTCATCAGCAAGGTAATTGGGGGATGCTCTCGCAATTTCCTCCTCAGATAGAAACTGATTGCCTGTCTGAGGCACTATTTGGTAGCGCCCAATACTGGTCTCACCCTGTGCATTGGTGAATTTGAAACTATTGACACCGAAATAAGAGAGTGTTGCATAGCTTACTGGAGGTGGCTGTTGTGACTCAAGAAATGACTTCGCAATCGGATGTGCAACCAGATAAATATCAGCTGGTGTAGGCGTAGCAACACCGGGTCCACTTGAGCCAAGCGCGATCAAGAGTTGCCGGAACTCATCAATTGTTGCGGCGGGAAAGCCATTAAACGAATGCGTCACCAGATCCGTTTCCGTCCCGTCCGGCAGGTGGAATTTCAATGCAAGACCACGTGGGCTTGCAAGAGGATCGGTATCCGAGATCTTGAGTATGCCGGCAAAGTCGGAAAACCTGACGGTTATGGGAACTGCGACATTCTGAAAGTGTGGTGCCTTGCTCAAAGTTGATGCCAGCTAGCTGGGGAGAAACCTTCCCCTCATCACTATACCTTTCGCATGGACTGCGCGGCCATAGGTTTGCTTGCCGAAAACCAGATTGAGCGCATCGACCAGCTCAGCAGGTGTTGAATTTTGCTGAATGGGAAAGGATTCCAGATCTTCCTCTGAATAATTTTTCCCAATTTTGTCATCTGAAAATGCACGATACTTATTTTCCTGTGACATAAATATCTCCTTTCAATTTGTTGTCGGAAATGACCTTCTGCATGTCATCGTCCAATTCTGTACCATATAAGACCAGCCTTCGATATTATGACCTTCACACGCCTCTTTCTTTCTGTTTACTGCTGAAAATCACTTTTTAACCTGTTTGCTAACCTGAATGGGTTCCATAGGTCGGCAAGGTTGATTGTCAAAGCACACAGCTAACTTTGCGAAACATTCATTTTTATGGTCGTGTACTAAGAATAAGTACTGTTATACGGTTTACCATCTTTGGCTGTAGCCGTTCTGTCCCATAAGGCTATTATCATATAACCGTTGGCATAAATGCCCTACATCTAAGTACTGTTTTCACGCCCAATCGTTCATTGAGTGGCGCTATGACTTACATAAGAACTGCTTGCGGCTGATGCAGATTTTGGGAACTCAGTGAAAGATTGAACCAAGTTGCTATCGGTGGTTCTCCATTCCACATCGTCAGCCTGTAGATTGAAAAGATTACCAGTGTCATTCATTCGTTTGACATAAGCTATTTGTATCAGCTCTTTATTTGTGGCTTCATTGGATTGTGTTTGATCTGTTTTTGCATTGGTCAAAAACACTGTAATGAGATGATATGCATCATTAAATAATATAAAATCAACAGAATAACTTATTCTTAATATTAATAGTCTTTAAAAAAATGAATAAGTCCTGCACTAAAAATAAGTTTGCTCTTAAATACGAATTCACAATTTTAGTTTTCCTTGAGATTCATAAGGAATAAAAGATACTTTTAGAGTGTTTGCAGGAATCGACCATTGGCCCGTTTTAGCAGGTCAGTGTTAAATCTTCTTCATAAAAGTAGAGTATACTCTTAAATAAATATATGAGTATAAGGTGAGGTAATAAAAAAGGAGGGTGTTTAAAAAGGAGAGTGTTTACGCCTCTCCCATTTCTTTTCTAAATTCGATGTAATCTCTTTCGACTTCCTCAAGTTCGTATTCCATATTTTCCCCCCTCATCTTATGATTTTTTATGTAGATTTCTTATCCATAAATCATTATTGAATCGAGCCTTGCAGTACCGGTTTTTGTCCAGTAACTGCAAATATTACAATACTGGGTCTCACCATCTGAATGTAATTCCAGGTTACCCTGGCATTTTGGACATGTTTTTAGATATTTCATGAATAAAACTCCTTAAAATTCTAGGTAGTATTCTACGGGAAATTTTTTTGCTTTATCCCAACTCCAACACATAGGATATCATAAAAATATATTAAATAAATGATATCAAAAATTCTATCAAAGCAAAAAATTGTTTAACGCAAAATATTTCAGGTTCATTATAGAGCAGGACTTACTTGAACTTAAGATCTATTTTGCAGGACTACATAATATTAATAAAACAGCGCAATTGTAAGAGTTACATAAAAAATATTTTTTTAAAGGATACCCTTAGTCAAAAGATAATCTCTTAGTCAATAGATGATTAAGAATACAATTTATTATACTTTTACAAAAATATTGGCTTTGTAGAATACCTGAATATACTCAGATACTTTTGCAAATGACTATAATATTGCATAGCACAACAGATCTCGGTTTAATATCAGCCCGTTCGGGCGCTAAACTGATATACATTACATAGTAAATAAGATGAGAAAAGATCTTAATTAATGAGGAAAGATATGTATGAGTTCTAAAGATAATCTTAAAGCTGCATTTACCGGCGAATCAATGGCAAACAGAACATACCTTGCCTTTGCGAAAAAAGCCGATGAAGAAGGCTATCATCAGATAGCTAAACTCTTCAGAGCCGCTGCTTTTGCTGAAACAGTCCATGCTTTCAATCATTTTCAGCGGATGGGAGGGGTTGGAACCACAATGAACAATCTCAAAGATGCTATTAGCGGCGAAACATACGAATTTACGAAGATGTACCCAGAATTTATAGAGGATGCGAAGAAGGAAGGGGACAAAAGAGCCCTCTGGAGCTTTGAAGTGGCAAACAAAGTGGAAAGGATTCATGCCGCACTATTTGAGAAAGCCCTGAACGAAATCGGGCAGAATGAAGAGGTTGATTACCACGTCTGCAGCGTCTGTGGATATACTTTAGAAGGCGAACCTCAGGGGAACTGTCCAATTTGCGGAGCACCTCCATCCAAATTCGATAAAATCTACTGAAAAAATAGAATAGCTTTTCTGACATACGGCGTATCATATGAGAGCTAACAAATCTGAAAAGGCTCTCCGTTTACTTTTTTGCTATTAAGCTTCTCATTTAATATCTCTTTTTGTATTTCTTATCTCATTTCCTATTTCTTAAATAGGATGATAATCAGGAAATGTGTCTTTATTGTCAGGAATTGAATTTTCTGCGCATCACAAAGTCTTTGAGAGAAATCACTAATAAAAATAAATTCGATTTATCAAGTAAAGCTCTGGATCTTTAAATATTTTATATGAATATTGGTCTCAACATACCCAGGTTAGAACAGAAAACTAAAAGATAGAAAATAGATCTAAAAGAAGAAAACAGAGAAAAACAGTCATTAAGAAGTAGCCTGGAGGCACTTCGTTCTTTCACTGTATTCCCCCAATACAGTTTCTCCGAGATTATGTTCCCCTGCCGCTTTTTCGGAGAAGGATCAGTAACCTCCAGGCAATCTTTTTATATTGATGATATCCCCACTTTATTCCCTTAGTCCTCACTCCGGAATCTACTAAGTATTATATCTTATTTTAAATTTATTATGTAAAAAATAGTTTCATATAAAAAGATATTTTACGATTGAATTTTTTTATCGGATCAAAAATAATATATATAATTGTGTTATTATATATTTCCAGATTAAGAGTAATAGGGTTTCCTCTTAATCTTTGGGTTGGATTGCAGGTAGGGACGAGAATAGGGACTCGACCCTACCATCTACTTCTCAGCTAATTTTAAGGAACAACATAGCTCTATAATTACTAAAAATCTCATCTGATACATTGATTTTGAAAATCCAGATACACTTGGTCTGCATCTTGTATCCATTCTTGTGGATCAACTGGACGGCGAAATCGAGATAAAAAAGATAAAGAACAAAATTTATCATAAAACTCGGTGCGGCAGAAAAAATACTAAACAATATCTAGTTTTTTGCTTTTCTCTTTAAATACTGAGCAGTTTTTTGGTTATTTCTTTCTCGATAAATTTTAGAATTTATTTTCAGGAGTCATAAAGCAGTCATCCAGACAAGATGCGATACCTCCGAAAATAAATACTCAGGAAATACGCAGGACTTCATGTCTTATTTTTGAGAATGCAAGCTTCTAGAGCTCCTTAAACGTAAATAGAGCGTAATTTAACATAAATATGATAAACGCCATATAATAAGTCTAATCAAAATCAGTAGATTGATGAGAGATCTATGATAAAAGCAGGCAGTTTTTTTTTCTATAAGGGAAAACGCTGTGTTGTTGGCGCCGTTATTTTAATCAAAGGACTGCCTTATATGGTTACAGTTTCTTATATTTTTCGAGGGGAAGGAGACAATTTGATAGTGAACGGGATGGAAGTTGCTGTTACGAATATTCTGAAAGCTTATGATCTGGCCCTGATAGAGCTTCCTTATGGACATCCTGTTAAAATTACCGAGTTTGGCAGTGCAGCTGAACTGGAGGAAGCTTTTCTTGTCAATGATATTCATATTGTCCGGTGCAGGGTGGTCAATGTCGGAGCTTCACTGCTTTATCTAGGTTTTCGGTGCCTTGATATGCCGGAACCTGGAGATAGCGGCTCCCCTATCCTGCAGGCAGGGAAGGTAATAGGGCTTATATCCTCGGTGATGCTTGACAATTGCATGGGAATTGCGATTTCCTCTAAAATTCTCCGCAGCCTGGGAAACTTATGAAAACTTAGAATCAGATCGGCTCTAAATATTGCTCTCTTAAGGAAATAAAGATTTTCGAAAATTTTAATAAAAAATCCCTTAAAAAGTCTCTTTTTTAGAAACAAAAAACTTTTAGAATTCCCCTATAATTTGCAGCACAATTTTTCTTACCTTCTCAATCCTATCAAAATTAATATATACGATCTGCTGCCAGGTTCCGAGGGTCAGATTTTTTTCAATGAAAGGAACCGTAAGGTCTGGGCCTACAAGCAGGGCTCTTAAGTGAGATCCTCCATTATAATCTCCCCAGGTTTTGTGGTGATGGTAATCCTCATCCAGAGGGATTAGCTTATCAAGGATTTCAGAAACGTCTTTTGAGAGATTGGGCTCAAACTCCATTGTAGTTATTGCTCCTGTTGACCCGATGCAAAAGAGCGTAACTATCCCGCTGTTTATTTTTGATTTCCTGACCTCTTCTGAGACCATTTTGGTAATATCAACAATCCCGCAATCCTCTTTTCCAGTAACTGTAATTTCCCTTGTTTCTATAGGCATGGAAACAATATTAGTAAGTGAGATTAATAAATCCTTTCAGTCTTAGACAAACATCCCGGGCTATAGCTGTCTCAGTGGTTGCGAGTTTTTAAAGGGTATAAATTAAGCGAAATACGAGAAAAGGATATAGGCACTTCTTTTCTGAGTTATAATGTTATTAACCTTAATCATCGCTTAGGTATTTGATTTCACGGGGTTTGTTGGTTCTGCCGTTTCGGCTGGTCTCGTTGCCCTGAATGGTTTCATGATCGTTGTCAGTCTCGTGACTCAGACTGGTTTCATTATTCTGGTTGGTTTTTGAGTACTGGCTAACTTCGTATTTCTGAGCGGCTGCACGTTCCAGGTAGATTACCCGGTCTATTTGCCCTTCAGGATAGCCCTCATCATAGCCGTCTCGATAGCCATCGTTGTAGAAGCCGCGGCTTTCATTCAGGAGGCCATCTTTGACATTGTAATATTCACCTTCGAAAGCAGCCTGGTAGCTGTCCCGATAACCGTCTTTGTAGCCCTGCTGGTATCCTGGAGTTTTTACACCACAAAATCCTGCTATTACTACTGTAAGGCCTACTATGAAAAAGACAGCCAGTAAAATGATTAACACCTTTTTTAATCTGTCAAATGGTCGTCTATTCTCTAAGCTTTCAAACAATCTGAGTAAGTTTTTGTATGCTTGGCTTCCCAATTAACTTCCCTCGGCAGATTTTTAATGGTTAAATATTCACATTTATTTTCTTAAATAGCGTAAATATTCTAATTATCGTTACCATTTCAGTTATCGGTGTTGTTTTAATTCTGATATTTGCGGCTACTGTTTAATTTTTTCCATACCATCTGCAGATTATTTACGCATCATTTAAGGGGATTTCATCTGTCCTGTGTTAACTACTTAAAGCGTATATTTCTTTTGATTTAATCCTCTCAGCAGATGCAATGCCCGGTAAACATTCAATTTAAGGTACAGGTTCTAGTGCCAAAGTTTGACTGGATTTTTTACCGTAAGTGACCCTGTAGCCCAGATTGAGGCATTAAGGTCTCGGCTGTAGATAGGCTGATACCCGGAGAGAAGAGGATCCAGGAGATGGTATCCGCGTACAAAACCTGACTGAACGCACAGGGGTTCCCTATTAACATTACAAGAAGTGATCTTATAGCTACGATCCAGATGATGAAGGCTATGAGCCCAGCAATTGTGCAGTCATCCCTGCCGGGCTAGGAAAAAATGAAAGGTATCATGCCAAGCATAGATGCGGTCGGCTACTAGGCAAGAGACCGGGAAGATCCTCAAAAGAGAACTCGACTCAGGTGATAAATGACCTCGTAAGGTTGGTCAACCCAACAGGCAATCTCGGGATTATAGGGGTTTATGCGGCGGATGATCCCAGAGGAGTCGATGAACATGCAAAAAAAAGAGAATACCTCCTGCCATTTGGACAGTTGTGGGGAAAAGGCTTGATCGTTGGAAAAAGTCAGACTCCGGTCAAGAAAGTTATCTTGATGCTTAGGAACATAATAATTGCAGGAGCGACAAGTCCAGGCTTTATAGTTAGTCACAGGATCTCCATTGAAGATGTACCTGACGCCTATTAAGAATTTTCTCAACACGTTGATGGCTATACAAAGGTAATAATCAAGTTTGATCAGTGAATTTATCAAACTTACATTTCCCTTTTCCTCCAATTCTCATAAATAATAAATATGATAATATTGGTGTATTATATAGTTACTCGATCATGATTTTTTTGAATAACGATTGTCTTTGTGCTTAATAATCTGTGTGGAATATAGCATCTGAGATCAAGCGAGCAAAATAAATATATTATTGAAGTTACAACTTATTGATTATATTATGCCAGTTGAAAACTTAAATGAGGTTCTATGCCCAAATCCCGAATGTGAGTATTACCTAAGAGCGGAAGGGAAAGCTGTTATAAAGCGGGGAAAGTATAAGACCGGACACCAGAGATACTACTGTAAACATTGTGGAAGATTTTTTATGGATACCGTAGGTACCCCCGTTTACCGTAAACATCTGCCCGGAGATAAAATAAGGTTGATATATCGGCTTTTTCTGGAAAAAAATAGTATAAGAAGTATTGAACGGATAACAGGGCACCACAGGGATACGATAAGCCATTTGATAAAAGACACGGTAAGGAATGAGAAAACGGAAGAATATCTTATCAAGCAAATCGGGCTTACAGCAGGTGAATGTGAAAAATTATGGGCGCTTCTGGAGAAAAAGCGAGGGACTTCCCGGGAGTAACCCTGAAAAATGCAGGTTGAGGCTTATTTCCCTTAGTCTGAGCAAATCAATTCACAGCAGCCTGGAGTAATAACCTTACAAAAACATATGCCCGGTAAGATTATAATTCCTTACCAGAAGAAAGGAGTCAGACACATGAGCAAAATAACTGCATTGAAGGCAGTTACCCAGTTCTTCCCAGCTCCTTAATCTCAGGCATGCATTTTAAAGGCTTGCCTGTAACCATTGTGGTCATAGCGCTTGCAACCTTTGCAACGAGAGCCCTTCCATTCCTGTTTTTCAGCTCAAGAGAGCCACCAGAAATGCTCTCGGTCATTGAGGAAAACCTCCTCCTATTATTCTCCTGTTGCTTGTAATCTACTGCCTGAAAGATATGCAATGGCTCTCAGCTCCGTATGGGATTCCTGAATTGTTTACTATAGGTATTGTTGCCGGGCTGCACTTCTGGAGAAGAAATGCCATATTAAGTATCTTTACAGGGACTGGACTTTATATGGTACTCTTGCAGTTCAATGTTTTTTCTTTCCTCTGAATTTACCTCTTTTATTAGTGATCAAGTTATCTTGACTTACCCGATCCAAATAATTTGTTTTCCTGGATTAGATGTGCTTCCAAATTTCCCAGATTACGAAATCGGGTAAAAGCTGCAATCTATTAAAAAACAGATGACAAAATACTTATATATATCAAGAAGAGTTGCTTTTGTAATAAGTGATTTTATATGAGTGGAAAAAAGATAGACGTGTCCTTACTTAAAAGTAAGGGATTTCTACCTCAGAGGCAGGAAAATATGTTTTCAATGCGGCTGAAGGTAGTGAGTGGGAATCTGGACGCCAAAAAACTACGGGCAATTGCAGATGCAGCCGAAAAATATGGTTCTGGCTATATTCACATAACATCAAGACAACAGATTGAGGTTCCTTTTGTTAAACTCGAAGATACTGAAGCAGCAAGAAATGAACTTGAGAAACAGGGCATTTCAGCAGGCTCTGCCGGAAAAAAGGTAAGAGCAGTTGTCGCCTGTCAGGGGGATAAGGTCTGCAGAAACGGCTTGATCGACTGCGAAAACCTAGCATGCAAGATAGATGAAAAATACTTTGGAGAAGCTGTCCCTAAAAAGTTAAAGATCGCAGTAACAGGCTGCCCTTCAGCCTGTGTAAGGCCTCAGGAAAACGATTTTGGAATCATGGGCAATGTGAAGCCCGAAATTCTTGGAGAGAATTGTGTCGGTTGTAAGCTCTGCGAGAAAGCGTGTAAGGTTGGAGCAATAAAAGTCCTGGAAGATAAAGCCTTTATAAATACTAAAAAATGTATTCTCTGCGGAGCTTGTATTGCTGCCTGCCGGAAAGATGCCCTGAGGGCAGGAAAAATCGGATGCACGATTTTCGTTGGAGGAAAGGCAGGACGCCAGCCCATGCAAGGGATTAAACTTCTTGAGCTTGCAGATGAGGAGCAGCTTTTTTCAGTCCTTGAGAAAACCTTTGAGTATTACAGGAGAGAAGGGCTTGACGGTGAAAGGTTCGGAGATCTTCTTGAAAGGGTGGGAATGGAAAAGTACAGGGAGGAAGTCCTTTCCTGAAAATTCCTTCCCATTTTTAATTTTCTCCTGAATTCCAGTTTTCTTAATTTTCCAGATCTCCAATTTTTCGCCTACTTAGAAAGTCCGCCGGTTTAACCTTTTAGCGCATTTAACCTGTCGCCCTGGCGCGAATCGCAAGCCAGGCTATTATCGCCCCCAATCCGATAATGAGTGCAATAAAACCTATTAGCCATCCCACAATGGGAATTTCATATAAAATTGCAAATATGACTGCACCGACAAGATAATACGCTATTTCTCCAGTTTCCTTTTTTAAGATTTTATTATAGACGAGCTCACCTGCAAGCAATTTGACAGGTATTGTCGCAATGAGAACCGCAAGTGCCAGAAGCAGGATTATCAGAACCGAGAGGCTCCACCCGAATATGGTAATAAGCAGGATTACCGCAAGTACAGGAAGGAAAATCAAAGCCAGAAAGCCCAGTAGTGCAGTTTTCAAAGGTGAATCTTTTACAAGATCTGCAACCCCTCTTACAAAACCCGGGAAAAAGTATATAAGAACCAGACCCAGGACCAGGGCTGCAAGCAACCCTATAATAAACGATAAAACGCTGCTAAACCCTCCGGCGGCTCCTGCATATTGCTCTTCGGTTGCATTTACCTGAGTAATGTTGAGGTTTCCGCCTACTTTATCATCCAGATTGGAGGGATAATTCTGAGCTTGCAGTCTTAGATCTCCTCCAAGCTCGAAGTCATCCCCGGCTCTTAAAGTACCTGCTGAGATATCCCCGTTTCCGTTAACGGTTCCATCAAGCGTTATTTCCCCTCCGCCAAGCAGAAGATCCCCCTCGACAACGCTATCCCGGGAAAGAAAAATCTGACCACCTGCCGCTGCTACATCTCCTCCTACATTCCCGTTAATCCGGATCGAACCTCCGGCTGCGATAATATTTCCAGAAACGTTACCGTTAACAATTAGCTGCCCGCCCGCACCTATGAAATCGTCTCCGGTATTCCCGTTTATTTCAAGCCGGGAGCCTGCAAGCACCAGATCTCCCTGGATGTCCTCGTCAATCTGAAGGTTCTCTCCACCCCCGAAAGCGTTTCCTGAGCTCGTATATTTAAGAAGATCTTCATCGGCAGCTCCTGCTGAGTAAGGCAGTGCAGCAAAAAGAATTATAAATAAAATAAGACCTGGTACCAGTGCCTTTTTCATAGATCATCCCTCTTTACTAAAGTACTTCTTAATTTTCCATTTAATTGTCCTGTTTCATCAAAGAAGATTCCTAGAAATATAAGAGGTTTAACATAAAATTTCAACTTTGAAATATAAAAGTTAAGAAAGCTCCCATAAAAATTAACAAGGATATAGATTAAACAGCTTCTCAGTATTTTATATTCGTTCCAGTAATATAGATAACCTTTCCAACTTGAGGCTGGATGGGGCACTAATCTTCTCAGTCACTTCAATAAATCCCAGATAATTACCACGAATTAGTGTGGATTCTAGAAGTATCGTACCTCAGCCTGCCTGATTTCTTCTCTGCTGGATAACCCATTGCAATAATAGAAAACCTTGTCTCCGTGAAATCCCCCGACTGCTAATGCCTTTATAGCAACTTAACTTCCCGGTTAATAATTGTTGATTAAATGGATATATAATTTTCAATGCATATAATTTAGTCAGATTCGCCTTATAAATCTACAGGCTTACAGAAATTTTTTAAAATCAAAAGATAAACGCGCTCATCAACCGGGAAAATTGTACATTCTGAGAAAATTTGCGGTAAGAGATCGGATCGTTCGTAAAACACCGAACAATAACAAATAAAAATAGAACCTGTGGAAGACGAGCCTGACGCCTGGACATATACTACCGCAGTTCCGGTTGATCGCTGCCCGCAACTGTAGAGTTAATGATACATAACACAAATCAGAGTGGCGAGTTACATCCATGTTCCACGAAGCTGAGAACCGTATATGCAAATGATAATAAATTTAAATCTGCAAACTTATCCGGCTGCTTCCTAGCAGGGCGTTCAGCCACTATAAGATTGCAGAATAATGAATTGACCAGTGTTGATATTACGAACGATCCCGGCATTTATTCACTGAATCTGTATAATAATTCATTGAATCAAACCGCAGTAGATAATGTATTGCAGGCTCTGGAGTCATATGGTACAGGATAGTATTCCTCTATACTTTCACTTTTATTCTTATTAGGTATCACTTGATTAGTTTTTCCAAAAATTATGTTTGAACCTGACTTGTTAGTTTTATATGCCTTCGTTTAATTCTTCGATTTCTTTAAGTATGAACTCAATTTATCAAACAGAATTAAAATTAGAGTGAAAAAGATATAAAAGTGGAAATAGAAAAAGAAAAATTTACTGAACCTTACATAAACCGCTCAAATCTTTCCTTTCTGGCTTTACAAATCGGACAGACTCCAGGTGGTTCGTCCATGGCAGAGAGGTATCCGCAGACCTTGCATCTCCATACTGGCTTTGAAAGTTTTCCTGTGAATTCCATATTTTCCATCATCTCGGCTCTTTTCTTTTCTTCTTCTCTTTCAATATCTCTCTGCTCTTTGGGAGGGCGCCTTTCTGGAACCGGTTCCATGCTTCTTTCTCCCCGGATGACCTCGTCCGAAACATAGAGCGCACAGTAACAGGCTCCATAGTCGTTCAGATCGGGATCTCGATAGTAGCATGGACAGACAATATCCAAGTCTTCTTCCAGATTATTGGCAGAAAGCCGGCACGGGCAGGACCAGTAGCCGTATCGCCGCTCGTTGAGGAGCAGCCCCCATACAAGATCTTTTGTAAACTCGACATCAGGATTGAGGTGATATCCTGACGCCTCTACCTGGTTATTCAAACGCCTGTAGACTTTATCCACAAGTTCATCTGTTATACCTTCTTCGGCAGCTTCTTCCTTTTTCAGCCCAACATCCCCTTATAATTAGAATTTTTTGGAAAACAATAGATTTTAATGAAGTTTTTCTAAAAAAGTTTTACCAAAGACTTTTTTAGCTCTGTTTCAGCTTAACTTCCTCCTTAAAAGCCAAGGGCTTCGCGAATTTCCTTTTCTTTAAAACCCACGATAGCTTTCTTCCCGTTTATAACAGTTGTTGGGAAGGAAGCTGAAGGATTGAAGCGTTTTACTTCCTCGACAGCCTGGTCTTCCTGCTCTCCCTCAAGCTTATCCACGTATATAAAATCAAATTCCACACCAAGATCGGTAAGCAGTTTCTTTGTTCTCTTGCACCATACACAGGTACTGAGACCGTACATTACAACCTTACCCCTGTCGATTCCAGGAATGTGATCTCCTTGATCCTTACTTAGATTAGATACATCCATTAAATAACCCCCGGCACAATAAAGTTATGGCAGTACGCCTATGAGTACTTTGCCTCGAAGCGAATCTCTTCCTCCGCCTGCTAGCAGTTGGAGCCATAACAGACTGCAGGTTTTTGTAAATACTGCAGGTTTTGTAAATTGCTTATGAGAAAATACAGATTAAAGTATATAAAATTTGGACATACTATAAGAGTACAGGCAAATTGCCGGACAGAAAGTTAGCAATAGGACCTTATATTTTGAATTTCAAAAATAACAGGAAAGCAGGTAAATTTCCTACCTGCTTTCCAATTTAGAGCTGATTTAATACTAGCTTTCCGTGTTTCGCACTCAACTTAAACACCGATTTCCAGTAAGATTCAGGTATGAGGTACGCAGTCATCCTGCTGGTTCTTACTTAATCAAGCCCATTCGTACGTACCAGTCATAATCGTGGGCAAAACGTTCTTTGTCGGATTGGGCAAGCCGGCAGAAATATTCTACATTCTGACGATGCTGTTCATCCTGCTCCGGATATTTTATTTCTCCGCGGATTGATTTTACCAACTTCTTACCAAGCTCCTCAGCAGATCCCGCAGCCTGCTGGGGTGCAGCCGGGTCTCCTGCCATTACAACGCCAAGACCTCCGACAACAGTAACTCCAAGAGTCATGAGCACACTATTCATATATTCTACGACCACATCAGCAGTACCTCCTCCCGTGGATACGGAGCAACCGAACTTTCCGGATAGCATCTGACAGTGGATAACGTCCGAAAGTCGATCGAAGAAGGCTTTCATAGGCGCCGGAACCGAGTTAATATAATTCGGAGCTCCAAAAACAATTCCATCGGAATTCATGATTCTGTCATAAAGCTCCTCAAAATCATCGATCAGGGGGCACTCTCCTGTCGCATAACAGGCTCCGCACCCTGTGCAGTATTCTATCTTAAGTGTGTAGAGGTCTATCAGTTCGACTTCCGCACCTTCGGATTCGGCACCTTTGATCACAGACTTTACCAGTTGAAGGGTGTTGCTCTCATTCCCTCTCGGACTTGCACTAATTCCAAGGACTTTCATGATTATCACCTTAATTAAGTGAATTAGAAGGGATTACCTATTATCTTTTGCCCTTTTCAGGCATTCCTGCATGAGTTACATGCTTCCTCTTTCCTCTCACAAGGGATGTGAATATGCCAATAATGCAGAAAGCCGTAAACAGGATAAACGCATAGTGCAGGCTTAAAATGAACTGGGGGTAATATTCGGGCGTAATCTCTACAGGACCGATAACAATCGCAAAGATCATCATTGCAATACCCATTGAGAGCATCTGGCCAAGGAGCCGCATAGTTCCGTTCATCCCTGATGCGACGCCATAGTATCTTTTATCTACTGAGCTCATGATCGCATTCGTATTTGGGGACGAAAAGAGCCCGAAACCTACACCAAGGACAATCAGAATGACAATCAGGTACCAGATAGGAATCGTATCCGTAAGGAAAATTAGAAGGAAGAGGCCAATTGCAGTAAACGTCATTCCTGCCGATGCAACAATTCGAGGCTCAATCCTGTCCGAGAGCCGACCGGCAATTGGTGAAACCATAGCCATGACAACTGGCTGCACTATCAGGATAGTCCCGGCATGGGTAGGAGTAAAACCTTTAGTGTATTGCAGGTCGAGGCTCAGGAGAAAGGTTACTGCGAAGGTCGCACTATAATTGATGAGCGCAGATAGGTTCGAAAAGGCAAAGATTCGATTTTTTGTCAGGAGAGAAATATCAAGGACGGGATAAGGTATTCTCATCTCGTATAAGGCAAAAATTATAATTCCAAGAATTCCTGCGGCTATCAGGGCAGCTCCTTGAAAGTCAGGGAGAACAGAGAAACCGTACATGACTGCAACTATCGCTGCACCATATATGACTGATCCTATGAGGTCGAACTTTTCTCCTTTACACTCAGCCCATTCGCCTTTAATCTTCCAAAGGATCAGCAGAATTACTATAATGCCTATAGGGACATTTACGAAAAAGATGCTCCTCCAGCCAAGATACTGCGTCATCGCTCCTCCTAGTAAGGGACCTATAGAAAGCCCGACGTAAACTGCAGTAACATAGATACCAATAGCTTTTCCGCGCTCACCTGGCGGAAAGACCGAGGTAACTATAGCGACGCTCGTCCCGAAAATCATGGCACTTCCTATACCCTGGAAGACCCGCACTCCTATCAGCATTTCAGTTGAGGAGACCATGGTCATAATTAAAGATGAAAGGCTGAAAACCGCGATACCATAGAGAAAAATTTTTTTCCTTCCGTAAATGTCTGCGATTTTTCCGAATGGGACAAGAAACAGTGCTGAAGAAAGGAGATATGCTGTCGCAACCCAGGAGAGAGCAATAGCATCCATGTGAAATTCGGCTCCCAGTACAGGCAGGGCAATATTTACTGCCGAGCCGTCAAAAGGAGTGATAAATCCTGCAAGTATCGCAATAAGGAGTACAATTCGCTTTTCCGTGCCGACAACAGGAACATCAGGGGTGTGGCAGATCTCGGTGACTTCAGGAAGTGATCTGGCATTACTTGTTTCTTTTTCCATGTATATCACTGATCAGAAGAGTAATTATTGCAGCCTGCAGGGTCAGGAATATCACAATCTATTCTGTAAAGGATAAGGTTCTCAGGTTAATACTCCTTATAATACTTTTCCTCAGCATGATTGGCCGATCGACGATTTAGTATAACTTACTATTAAACGCTATACCACTTAGCAGTAAGCGCAGCCGCCGACCTGATACCGTTGATCTGCGGCCGTTGCGCCGCAACCCTTTTATGAAAAGGCTTGACCGCAAACTTTTTAGAAAAAAGTTTGATCAAAAGCCGGCATGATGGCGTGATATACCGGCGCAACGGTTTCACTCAAGCCTTTTTTTTCAAAAGGCTTGCTAGAGAACACAAATTAAACTATGATAATGCGATAATAATTAGATAGGAAATATCAGAGTCAGGTTAATATATTCAAAAGCTTTCTCGGCAGTCTGTCAAAATGCATCAAGTTTACAGGAATTTAATGGATCAGACCAGGTAAGAAAGTAAGACTAAACTTACAAAATGTAAAGTAATGCAAAACCGTAGATCAAAATTAGAAGATAACGGCGATCAGGTTAAATATATAAAATTAGGAATTAATCCGTTAAAACTGTATATAATGGAATGAATGGGGGACTGGTTATTAAATTATGTCCCTATTAAAGTTATTAATAGATTAAATAATTAACCACTGACAGATTAACCCATTGAATAATTCAATTAAATCGTTAAACAGCAACAGATTAATTTTCTGAATTACTTCTGTATGAAACTTATAGAGGTTATAGACTCACAATGAATGAAATATTTATCTGGATATTGATTTTAATCTTCCTTTCTCAATCCGCTATTTTCTCCGGTATGACAATTGGAGCTTTTGGACTTGGAAGACTCAGGCTTGAGATAGAGGCCGAAGCTGGCAATGAGGATGCTATCAAAATTCTGCAGATCCGAAGAGATTCAAATTTCCTGCTAACGACATTGCTTTGGGGCAACGTAGGTGTAAATGTAATGATTGCTCTGCTTACAGATTCCGTGCTGACAGGAGCTTCAGCTTTCCTCTTCTCTACTTTCGTAATTACCAGTTTCGGAGAGATTGCACCTCAGGCTTACTTTTCCCGAAATGCTCTATCATTGGGAGCAAAGTTGACCCCTCTAATCCGCTTCTACCAGATGCTGCTCTATCCGGTAGCCAAGCCTACAGCGCTTATTCTTGACTGGTGGTTGGGCAGGGAAAAGCTTGAACTCTTCAAGGAGCAAGCTATGCGGATTATGCTCGAGAAACATATCGAGTCAGGAAGGACAGATATAGGCAAATTTGAAGGAATAGGAGCCCTGAACTTCCTTTCCATAGACGACGTCAGCATTTCCGATGAGGGTTCAATAATAGATGAGAGAAGCATAATTTCTCTCCCGGTCGAAAACAACCGCCCGGTGTTCCCTGCTTTCAAAAGGGAACCGAATGACCCTTTCCTGCAAAAAATCGAAGCATCCGGGAAGAAATGGGTAATAATTACCAACCCGCAGGACGAGCCTGTCATGGTGCTTGATGCGGATGGTTTCCTGAGGGATGCGGTCTACAAGAAAGGTCCGTTCATCCCACTTTCTTATTGCCATTTCCCGGTTGTGGTAAAATCCCCGAAGACCAAACTTGAAAAAGTGATCCGCCAGTTTAAGGTATATCCGCAGCATCCTGAGGATGATATAATCGATCAGGATCTTATTCTTTACTGGGGCAAGGAAAAAAGGATTATAACTGGTTCGGATATTCTGGGTCGGCTGCTGCGCGGAATTGTAATAAAATGTGATTTGTCATCAAGATGTGAGATACCTGCTCTGCCTTCCCAGCCAGGGATTGTAAGAAGGAGAAGCTTGAGAAGAAAAAGCAAAGAAGGCAAAGAACAGAGAAAAGAATGACGAGGGTAGAGAGAGCTAAAAAAGTTAAAAAATCGTGAATAAAGTAAGGAAAAAGAGAATAAAAAACAGCGAAATCGGAATAAAAAGAACAGAAAGAGGAATAAAAAAGCAGAAAAGAGAAAAGAGTTACTCTTCATATGCTGGAAGGGTTATAACGCCGATTTCCTGAAGCGGATAACCTATGGCGAAGTGATAAAGGTCCTGATATTCAAGCCCTTTAAGCCCTATGGTTTCATGTAAAGGATCATCAAAGAAACACCCTATCCCGCAGCCCCTCAGACCATTTGCCTCGGCTTCGAGGTAAAGGAGCTGCCCCAGAACTCCGCATTCCCAGAAAAGGTATGAATATATCCAGGCACCAAACCTGTTCAGAGGCTTTTCGAATTCCGAAAGCATGCAGGCAGTGAAACAGGCATCTGCGGCTTTTCGCTGGGCGCAGGAAAGCTGGGCTGCAAAATGATGCAGGTTTTCTTCCATAAGCATATAGAGTTCAAGATCAGATGGGCAATCTTTCGGTTTTATCCATAAAAAATCCGGCATGATAGCAGCTTTAAGTCTCTCTTTTTCCTCAGGATTGCGAAGGAAAATGTAAAGTCCAGGAAGAAGATCTTTTACTCGGTTTACGAAAAGTAGAAGGTGAGTGAAAAAACCAAAGGCGAGGGGATTGAAAATCGGGTTATTCTGAGGAAGAGTTTTTTGCAGCATTGCATAAAATGTCTCTTTTTCCATGTATGCGCTGTTATCCATTTCGATAGCGCTTCTCCTTCCACGAATAATGCTGCGCAGGGGAACGGTCTCAAAATCAGAATGAGGCTCAAAATTGCTGGGTTTAAGGGATGAAACGATCTGTGTACTGGATTCCATTTCCCCTTTTTTCTCCAGGTAATCGGTTCCATTCTTTTGAGCTGCCAGAGCCGCTTTTTCAATACCCATCCATTCAACATGCTTCGGGCTTAAACTGTTAGGAACACCTTCCCAGGAAAGGTTTTTAAAAGCTGAAATAACCTCGGAAGAAAGCCTGCCTCTGGTGCAGGTTTCTCCTGCCGGATAGACCGCAAGCATACAGGCAGGTTCCTGCTTTTCGTGACCTTTGTCCCTGGATATACCGAGAAGTGCTGCTATCTCCTTCGAACCCATGTCTGCGAGAATGCTTGTTTTCCAGCCAAGGCCGGCAGCAGCAAATGTCAGGGCAGCAATCGCGTGCCCTATATCATGCTGTGCATATCTGAAGGCTCTGAGCCCATATTTCCAGGAAACCCGCCAGTAAATTGAAGTCAGACCCACGAAAATAGTATCTTCAGGAAAGCCTGACCTTAACATTTCCCAGGTTTCCTGGGAGAATTCGGCTCTGAGTTCAAGGGCATGAGGCAGAGGAGCATAATGGCAGACCGAAGGGTTTTTAAGAAACCCCTTTACAGGACCGGAAATCAGGTATATCTCGGTAGGATGTAGGTTTCCGCTTGAAGGATTGACGCGGAGAGGCCATTTCATGCTTCCTGCGGCCTTCCAGGCTGAAATAGCAAAGCTGTCAAAAAAAAGCTGGGAAATCGATTTTTTACTCAGTTCTGATGCCCTGAGTTTCTCGGGTGAGAAAGCCTGTTCATAAGCGGGAAAAATCTCAGTTTTTATCTGCTCGTCACTCCACAGATCCAGATTTAAAAGTCGAGTTCCATAATAGTTAAGGAAGGGATCTGGCTTGATCTGTATATCAAGGCGGAGAGGCCCAGGCGCATAAGCTTTGAAGTTATGTTTACTGGCCTGGTGATAAGCCAGTATAGCTTCAAGTTCCTCTGTCATAGCAAGCACACCCGCTAACTGTATAAATTAAATTCTCAAATTGCTTTTTCGATAAAGGAGATCTGTGCATAAATTTTTTAACTCAATATTGATTTGCCCTCGGGACCTCGGAAGAAAATCAGACTTTTCTCAGGGCTTCAAGTATGGCTTTACCAAATGCATCAGCACTTGCTGGATCTCGCCCTGTAACCACGCGCCCTGAAACCACTACATCACGGTCCTGATAGACAGCCCCATGTTCCTCAAGTTCGCGTACCGTATCCGGGCTTTTGAAAACCGTGCTCTCTTTACCCTTCAGGACACCTGTTCTTGCCAGCACAACAGGGGAGATGCAAATCGCAGAAATTACCTTTTTAAGGGCGTCTGCTTCTTTTACGAGGGTCTGCAGCGCTTTGTTGTCCCACAGGTATTTTCTTGAGCCGGACCCTCCTGAGATTACTATTGCATCATATTCGTCAATTCTGGCTTCCGAGATTTTTATATCGGGCTTGATTGTGCCTCCCAGCATCCCTTTAGCTGTTTCCATAGATTCGGCTGCAACAGTAACTTTTACCCCCGCTGCCTCAAAAAGCTGCTTCGGAACAAAACATTCCTCATCCCTGAACTGTTCCTGAGCGATTACAAGCAGGACTTTCTTGTCCTTATATTCTGTTTCAGTCATCTGGTTACCTCCCTGTACGCTTAAAAATAAAATTAGAATAAATGAGAAATGAAATACCTCATGACCCTTTCTTAAGGATATATGCCTGCAAATATAAATGAATACTTCATGCTATGAGATAGTACAGTGCTGCGGAAATTCCTGCCCCTGTAAATGTTGCTGCGAAGTTTACTCCGCTATTTGAGAGTACCCCTCTTTTCTGAAGAGTAGCTCCAAGGAGACTGTCAATATTTGTCCCGAAAAAGCCTCCTGCTGTTGTTACAAGAACCGTTAATATAAAATTGTCCGAGACTCCCAGTAAGTATGCAAGAATCCCTATAACTGCAGAACCCAGGATTGCAGCAAATTCACCGAGTAGTGACACTGCCCCATCAGCTCCGGGCTCAGAAGGCTTCAAGGTCGTTATCATTCTTGGTCTTCCTTTTGCAGTTGTGCCTATTTCACTTGCAAGGGTATCTCCGGTAGCCGTTGCAACCGTGCCCATATAAGCATAGGTAATAGGGAGGCTGTGCTCAGGAAAAACCCCATATGCTACCGCCAGGACAAGGGCTGCCGTACTGTTTGAAAATACGTTTTCGTAACTCCGTATTCCGTTTTTAGCCTGGGCAATCCCTATGGACTCTTTGTAAGCATATTTGTATCTCGTAAACCCACCTCCGAGAATAAAGAACGTGAGCAGGAGCAGGAACCAGGAAAGATCGCTAAAAACGATTATCAGGACTCCCAGAAGTGCGGCACTCAGAAGGGCAGAAACATCAGCAATTTTCGCCCTGTAAGCCAGCACGCCCAGGAAAAATGAGAAGGCAAGTGCTACAACCATTTCTTCAGGAGGCACCCAGTATCTGAACTCCTCAAAAATCCACATTGTCATTCCTGAGCCCAGGGGTACCGAAATATTCTTATCGATCTTAGAGGGGATTGACTCGAAAAGTGAACCTGTAACTGCCCCGATTACAGCTATGAAAAATACCAGGTTGTATGAGACTTGAAGCCCCTGCCAGTAGATGATCCAGCTTGCGGCAAGGAATGCGGCAGCAATCCGAAGTGCCAGGAAAGCCGAACTCCAGAGTGTTGAAAAGCTCCTCTTTTTTATCCTGCTCCGCCTTGTAGTAAAATCAGGCACATGATCGGTTTCGGAAAAATAAATCCCGTGGTTTCCTACAGCTGCAACCGCAAAAGCGGCAAGTACTATGTAGAAAGGATAGGTAAAAGAGGAGCCTCCCGAAATTACGGAAACAAAAAGCATTAGAACCAGGGAAAATATAAGGCTGATAACGCTTCTGCTACAAGAAAAGATACTTCCAGAAAGCCGGATTCCCACAAAAAGTGCGATAGACAGGAGAAAAAGGACATTCACCCCTGCAAAAGGAGCTATAAGGATAAGCAGGAGATAAAGAATATGCATTACAGGAATTCCCTGGAAGGAATCCCCGCTTTTAAAAGATGGGGCAGCTCTGTTCATTATAGTACATCTTCTGTTTTTTCTCTTTGTGGGAAGTTACATAGAATAGGCTTATCTTTATAAATAGATAGTTGTTTTTCTCCTTCAGAGATAATTTAAAAATACGGATTAAAATTTAAAAATATCTGTTTTAGATATTATGGTCGGAGAAATTTACGCAAATTCTCGGCAAATCTTTAAGCCTTTTAGAGATAATCCAATTGATAAAATAACTTTTGCCTCACATTTGTTTTTCAGAATCCTCAAAATAACACTGATTCATCTTCAGGCATATACACGAAATCTAATAAGAATTCTGATCCATAAGTATAACCAGAGATAAAATATAGTATAATCGACAAAGATGCAAGCCATATTCGGCTGTGAGGGGAGGAGTATGGAGAATTATGACCTTATCATTATAGGTACAGGCTCTGCAATGAATTATATAAATCAAATTATTGATTCGAACCCTGAAATGAAAATTGCCGTTATCGACAAAGACGAACCTGGCGGGATCTGTCTTACAAGAGGATGTATCCCTTCAAAAACCCTGCTCTATCCTGCCGAGCTTATCAGGGAAGTGGAAACAGCGACCCATTTCGGAATTAAGATAAAAATAGAGAATATCGATTTTCTTGGGATTATGGAAAGGATGCGCAGGAAAGTAGGAGAGGATATAGAGACAATAAGGAAGAGTCTGACCGGAAACACGTATTTTGACTACTATCATGAAAGCGCGGAGTTCATTTCTCCTTATACCCTTAAAGTCGGTGAAAAAACCCTGCACTCCGAAATGATCTTCCTTTGTACCGGTTCAAGACCTGCAATCCCGCCTGTTAAAGGCTTGGAAGAAATAGGATACCTCACAAGCGACACAGTGCTTGGACTCGTGGAATGCCCAAAAAAGCTTGCGATTCTCGGAGGAGGTTACATTGCAGCCGAGTACGGGCACTTTTTCTCAGCTATGGGAGCCGAAGTCACGGTTATAGGGAGAAACGCTCAATTTCTTCCGCAGGAAGAGCCCGAGATCTCCAGGCTTGCCTTGATAAAGATGTCAGAATATATGCAGATTATTACGAACCATGAAGCTGTAGAGGTCAGGAAAGAAGAAAACGGACAGAAAACTGTTATTGCGAAGGAGAGAAATTCAGGACAGGAAGTAAGAATCACTGTAGATGAGATCCTCGTGGCAACAGGAAGGGTACCGAATACCGATATCCTCCACCCCGAACGGTCCGGAATCAAAACTGATAAAAAGGGATGGATTCTGGTGAACGAGTATCTTGAGACCTCACAGCCGAATATCTGGGCGTTAGGAGACGCAAATGGAAAATATCTGCTAAAGCATGTGGGAAACTATGAATCCGGGATAGTTTATCTCAATGCCATCATGAAAGAAAAAGTAAAGGCAGACTACCACGCCGTGCCTCATGCTGTTTTTTCCTATCCCGAGATTGCCGGAGTAGGCATGGGAGAGCAGAAAGCCGTGGAAAGGTACGGAGAGGTAAGAATCGTCATAGGTCTCAAGTTTTTTGAAGATACCGCTAAAGGAGCGGCTATGGAAGCCAGGGACTATTTCGTAAAGGTGATTCTGGATGCGGAGGAAGATAAAATCCTGGGAGCCCATATAATAGGCCCACATGCCTCAGTCCTGATCCACCAGATAATTCCTCTTATGTATACTGAATTGAGAAGCCCTGCGCCGATCATGCGGGCTATGGATATTCACCCCTCCCTTAGCGAAGTTGTAACAGGGGCATTTTATTCGCGGCTGCCGCCTGAACACTATCACCATTTCCTGAAGCATATAGGGCTTGAGGACTGAAGATCTCTATCGCTGATGAATAAAAAATCTCTATACCTTTTTCACACCTATTTTTTAATAAGATCAAAAACCCACCTGCTGATGCTAGGAGCAACGTTTCCGGTGCGCCTGTAAAATTCTACCTCAAGACCCATTTCTTTATAATCTTCAATTAGTTCCGAAATCTGTGATTCGGCTTTAAAGGTGTAAAAATGGATGTATCCGCCTGTTCTTACAAACTTTAAGATCCTTTCAAGAAAGAGATCCATGCCGTAAGGGATCGGTACGATAGCCCTGTCAAAAGTGCAATTTTCGTTATTTTCGTCATTTTTACCAGTTTCTGGTTTTTCACTGGCTTTCGAAGGGTTAAAAATCTGAAAAACTTTCTCAGGCTGGAAAAGTTTCCTAAAATCCTCCTGAATAACGGTTACCTGTCCTTCTAGCCTGTTAATCCGAATATTTTCCTTGAGGCAGGCACAGGCATCTGGGTTTATCTCAACAGCATATACTTTCGCCCCTTTCCCTGCGGCAGGAAGCACAAAAGGCCCTACTCCTGCGAAAGGAATTATAATATGTTCTCCAGGCGTAATTTTCGAGGCTATCCTCCCTCTTTCCGAGTACAGGCGGGGATTAAAAAAGACTCTTTTGACATCCAGTTTATATATATAGCCATTTTCCCTGTGAATAGTTTCCGTTGATTCCCCGAATAGAAGCTCAAAGTCCGCTACCCTGTGCTCACCTTCGAGTTTGCTCACCTTATTAAGCACAGCCCGCGTATTGCCCCGCATGGAGAGCAGCTTTGAAGCAATAGTATCTTTATAAGCCTCAAGTTCCGGAGGGATCGAGATTATAGCCACATCACCTATATAATCAAAACTTTTTGGAACCATCTGAAGCAGGGGTTCTTCAATTATACCTCTCATTGCATCTCGCAAACTCACTCTATTTCGAAAACTCATCTTGTGTGCCTCTGCTGTCAGATATTGTCAGGATACAGATTTTTCATTCTTTCAGATTCATTCGCCTTTGAAGAACTATTTTAATATATGCTTTTTGGCTTGCAGGAAAGGCTAAAAGCATGGAAAAACATAGGCTGAGAAATTGAAATCACGTAATAAAGGCACGTAAGGCTAAAGAGTTAAAAAACGCACAATTGACAAATGGAAAACATGAGGCTAAGGAAACTCTTAAAAGTTACTCCCCGACTACAACAGGACTATTTCCCATGAAAATTATTATAGAGACTCCAAAATACAGTTTCTGGAAATATAATAAGACAGAAAAAGGCTATGAAAAGGTTTTCTTCTCCCCGCTGCCAACAATTTTCAACTACGGTTTTGTAGAAGGAACGAAAAGTGCTGACGGTATGGAGGAAGACGTGATAGTGATTGGACCTCGCCTGCCGAAAGGAAGCACACTTGAAAGAGAAACCTTTGATGGGGTAGTAAAATTCCTGGACAATTCTATGAGGGATGATAAGAGAATTATATATATCAGCGGGTTTCGTTCTTCTGTCCTGCTCGCTTATTATTTCAGGCTTTATGCCCTTTTCAAAGTTTTCCTGTATATTTTTCGCGAGGGAAAACTTACAAAATGCAGGTTTGAAGGAATTGAGTTTAAGGAATTCAATTAATATTACTTGATTTCAGAATGATACCTTTGAGGTAGCCTTCTTTGCTATTATATCTCTGGCTTATTTAGCCAGTTTTTACTTAGCTGGTTTTTTTAGTTGCTCTTTACCTTCTTTTCCTTCTGAGAACAACTTAGAAAAGTACTAATAATTTAAGGAAGCTTAAAAAAAGGGTGCTTAAAATATGCCTTTTCATGTCATGCTGATCCCTACCCTTGGTTGTCCTGCTAACTGCAGTTATTGCTGGAGTTCCGAAGAGAAATCCCCGATAATGAAAATTGAAACCATAAAAGAAGTGGTTGAGTGGCTTAAGGTTTTCAGGGGAGATTCAGTTACTTTTACTTTTCATGGCGGGGAACCGCTCCTGGCAGGCGCGGAATTCTACAGGGAAGCACTTCCGCTTCTAGCTGAGGGTTTAAGCACCAGGCATATAGCTTTTGCAATACAGACAAACCTCTGGAAAATGACCCATGAGATCGCCGAGATTTTTGCCGAATACAATGTTCCAATAGGTTCAAGCCTTGACGGCCCGAAGGAACTTAATGATTCGCAGAGGGGAAAAGGATACTTCGATAAAACCATGAAAGGTTATGAAATTGCAAGAGCTCATGGGCTTGAAGTTAGATTCATTACTACTTTTACTTCGCATTCTGTAAAGTCAAGGGAAGAAATTTTCAACTTTTATCTTGAGAATGGACTGACACTTAAATTCCATCCTTGCTTGCCTTCTTTAAAAGGCGATAACCCCAACCAGTGGACCCTTGAACCTGAAGAGTATGGAGAACTCCTTATTTATCTTCTTGACAAATACCTTGAAAATCTGGGCAGAATAGAAGTTATGAATATTGACCATCTGTGTAAAGGCGTATTTACAGGAAAAGGTGTTGTCTGTACTTATGTTGACTGTATGGGAGATACCTTTGCGGTTGGTCCTGAGGGAAGCATATACCCCTGCTATCGCTTTGTAGGCATGCCCGAATATGTAATGGGTAATGTTTATGACCGCCCGACAATGGCAGACCTTGCTCAATCCGAAGCCTGGAAGCAAATGTTTCAGTTTAAAGAATATGTGGACACGGCATGCGGCAAATGTTCTCATATAAAGTATTGCAGAGGCGGATGCCCATACAATGCGCTGGTGCCCACGGATGGGAAAATAGAAGGCGTTGATCCCCACTGCCCAGCCTACAAAATGATTTTCGACGAAATAAACGACCGCGTCAATGAGGAAATGTTCGGATCCTCTGAAATGATGGAAAATATGATGTTCCAGCCTCAGTCGACAAAGCCTTCCAGATCGGGCATAATGTCAATTATGCTTAAAAAACTCTGAAAACAGGAACGATGATAAATATAACATTATGTAAAATATATATTAGGTAAATATAATATTAGGTAAATATATCATTAGATAAAATGTAATATTAGGTAAATATAATATAGGTAAATATATCGTTAGATAAAATGTAACATTAAATAAAATGTAACATCAGATAAAATGTTACATCGAATAAAAATATGATGACAGATAAAAGAGAAGATCCCGGGGAAATTAATGAAGGAGTAAACAAAAAGGAATGGAATAGTAATCCGAAGAACGAATTTTCTCTTCCTCGGTGCTTTTATTATTTTTATCTCGATCTATTTTGCAGGCAACTATTATGTTGGCTTATGCTTTTTCCAATCAATTCAAAATTTTATTGAGCCTTACTCTTCTCTCTACTGGATAGGCTACTTGTTTCTTGCAATCTCGCTTTTTGCAGTCAAGTTAGGAAAGAGAATTTATCCCGGATCTGTCAATTACCTCGCCGCAATAACTGGAGATTACTGGCTGGCTGCTATCTATTATTCGCTTCTTATATGGGTAGATGCGGATATTTTTCGCTTCCTGATCAATTTCGCCTTCCCTGAGGATCAGATAACTAATTATCCGTCATTATACTGGGGATTTGCAGTTTTATCCATGGTATCTCTTCTCTTAATATATGGAACCTGGAACGCAAATCATCCACGTGTAATACATTACGACATTGCTATTAAAAAGACAGTGCCCGAATTACCAGAACTCCATGCTGTCATGGTATCCGATATTCACCTTGGACCGGTGATTGATAATAAACACCTTGAATCAATGGTTAAGAAAATCAATGAACTTGACCCGGATATTGTATTCCTTGTTGGAGACACCATTGATGAAGACGTGAGATTCTTTATCAGCAACAAAATGCCGGAAATATTGAAAAAATTACAGCCCAGGTGCGGAGTATATGCGGTCCTCGGGAACCATGAATATATTGGAGGCAGGAGTAAGCAGGCAATTGAGTACCTCAGACAGGCTGGAGTTAATGTCCTGGTTGATGAATGTGTGAAAGTAAACAACCAGTTTTACATAGTTGGTCGGGATGACCGCATGGCAGCCCATATGGCAGGAAAAACCCGCATCGAGCTTTCCGAGCTTTTAAAGGATATCGACCGTAACTTACCGATTATTCTTCTGGATCACCAGCCAGTAAGCCTTGGAGAAGGACAGCAAAATGGGGTTGATTTGCAGTTATCCGGACATACGCACGCTGGACAGTTTTTCCCCAACACTTTAATTTCCAAGCATGTGTTTGAAAATAGCTGGGGCTATTCAAAGAAAGGAGACTTCCAGATAATTGTCACCTCCGGTTTCGGTACATGGGGTCCTCCTATCCGGATTGGCAGCTATTCTGAAAATCGTGGATATAAATATCTCTTTCCAAAATAAAATCCGTTTCAATGAACCTTAGAGGGTACTTTAAAGTTCATTCTCTTATGAAGATCCTCATAAGTTAAAGTTCTCATCGAGTGAAGCTTCTGAGAATCAGATGTTTTAAAAAATCGATACCCTTAAGAATCTGTTTTATTTTGAGATAGTTTATATACATCCACTTCCTAAAACAAGCACATGGAAGAGGGTAAAATCAAGAATACAATCACAAGAAGCTTCGAGCTTCAGGATTACAGGATAGAAGGAACTGAATTTTCAGGTTTCTGGGCAGATCTGTTGAGTAAGGAAGAACTTGTAGTTGAGGTAAATTACATCCCTGAAAATAAAAAAGTCTTCAGTTCTGAAGAAATAGAAAAGCTTATCCTGAAAATCCGTAACAAATGCGAAAGCTTTGAAGCTCAACTCCCTGAAAATATTAGATGCGAGGTTACCTTCAAAAATCTAGGGGAAAAAATCTACAAAGCCGGTCAGCCTGATTTTGAACTGGAACCCAAGGAACTGGAAGAACTTCAGGTTGCTTACCGTTTCTACGTTGAGTATTACATTTAATTCTGGAGCTTAATACGGTTTAATCAAGTTCAAATTTACAGTTTAAAAGAATTATAGATAAAGAAACTGACGTGAGAGAAAATATACGGTCGGAGAAGGAGACCTTGTAGAAATAAAGTAAAAAGGAAAGATGGTAAAAAGGTAAAAAATGTAAAAAAAGCAAAAGAAGGTAAAAAGGTAAGAAAGAAAATGTAGACTTTCTAACCCTCTCAGGCTACTTTTATCTCTTTCTCCAGTTTCTTTATCATTTCCCTTAGCTGGATTGCCCGCTCGAAATCCAGCCTGTCGGCTGCTTCTTTCATTTCGGCTTCCAGTTCGATGATCATTTTGGCGATATCGGTTTTCGGGATGTGTTTTGTGTCGGTGATATCCACAACCTTCTCCCTTATGGGTTTCCTGATGGTTGTCGGGACTATGCCGTGTTCTTTATTGTAGGCAATCTGCATGGAGCGGCGGCGTTCTGTCTCGTTAACGGCTGTTTTGATGGAATCGGTCATATTGTCGGCATACAGGACAACCTTTGAATTGGCGTTCCGGGCTGCTCTACCGATTATCTGGATCAAACTTTTCGAGTTTCTTAGGAAACCTTCTTTATCAGCATCGAGAATGCCTATGAAACCCACTTCCGGAATATCGAGCCCTTCCCTTAGCAAATTGATTCCGACAAGAACATCGAATTTGCCAAGCCGGAGCTCGCGGATGATCTCAGTCCTTTCAATGGTTTTGATATCCGAGTGCAGATAGCGAGCTTTGATTTCGTTCCTTGCAAGATATTCGGTAAGTTCTTCAGCAAGCTTCTTTGTCAGTGTGGTCACAAGGGCACGATCTCCCCTTTCCACAACCTTCCTGACTTCCTGCATAACGTCCCTGACCTGTCCTTCGAGAGGGCGAATTTCCACTTCAGGATCAACAAGGCCTGTTGGGCGGATAATCTGTTCCACGATCCGGGCTGAGTGCTCTCTTTCGTAATCTGCAGGGGTTGCCGAGACAAAGATCACATTTCTCATGTACTTCTCGAATTCATCGAACTTCAGGGGTCTGTTATCGTAGGCACTGGGCAGCCTGAACCCGTAATCAACAAGGCTCTTCTTTCTTGAACGGTCCCCGTTATACATCCCATGAAGCTGCGGGATGGTCTGGTGGCTTTCATCAATGACCATCAGGAAGTCCTCAGGAAAATAGTCAAGCAGGCAGAAAGGTTTCTCTCCGGGCTTGCGGTGGTCAAAGTGCCTCGAATAATTTTCAATGCCTTTACAACTTCCGGTTTCCTGAATCATTTCTATATCATAAATCGTGCGCTGTTTCAGTCTGTGGGACTCAAGTAGCCCGAGTTCAGGAAGACGATCTTCAAGCTCTTCAAGAATGGACTGAATCGCACTTTTCTGCTCTTCTTCAGGGATGACATAGTGCCTGGCAGGATAGACAAAGAAATAATCCATGTCCTCTGTCCTCTGTCCGGTCTGCTTGTCCACCTCGGAAATCCGATCAATCTCGTTCCCGAAAAGCTCGATCCGGATAATGTTGTCAAAATAACCAGGAATAATGTCAATGGTATCCCCTTTTACCCTGAAGCGCCCGGGCATAAGCTCAAGGTCGTTTCGCTCGAACTGGATTTCAATGAGCTTTTGCAGGATTTCTTTTCTCTGAACCCTATCCCCGACCTTTAATTCAAATCCCATATTCTGGAAGTTCTCAGGATTGCCAAGCCCGTAGATACAGGATACGGACGCCACGACAATAACGTCCTGGCGCGACATCAGGGAAGCAGTTGCAGCAAGCCTCATCTGCTCAATTTTCGGGTTAATCATGGCGTCTTTTTCAATATACTGGTCTTTGGCAGGAAGATAGGACTCAGGCTGGTAATAATCATAATAGGAGACGAAATACTCCACCCGGTTTTCAGGGAAAAACTCTCTGAATTCGTTATAAAGCTGAGCGGCAAGAGTTTTATTATGGGCAATAACAAGGGTCGGTTTCCTTATCTGGTTTATTACATTTGCAATGGTATAGGTTTTCCCTGATCCGGTTACCCCTAGAAGGGTC
Source organism: Methanosarcina flavescens (assembly GCF_001304615.2). Taxonomy (NCBI): domain Archaea; kingdom Methanobacteriati; phylum Methanobacteriota; class Methanomicrobia; order Methanosarcinales; family Methanosarcinaceae; genus Methanosarcina; species Methanosarcina flavescens. The sequence goes on from NZ_CP032683.1 coordinate 2,849,803, forward strand.
TGGAAACGCTCTCCTTTTTTCAACCCCTCCACAAGACTTTCAATTGCCTGCGGCTGGGAACCCTTAGGCTCAAAATCGGAAACCAGCTTGAACTGCGGGCTGTCCTGATATTGGGCATTCTGTATTATCTCGGAAAATTTTCGAGATACTGTCTGGGATGTTTGATCTGAAGAATTCATAAAATCAAGACCCTATAACGAGATTCTAAATATATAAATTATATAATAATAACGCAGTTTTAAGAATCAGAAATTTTTAGGAATAAAGGACTTCTGCCTTAGCAAGCGGTTGTAGTTAATTGCAAACCTGTGGGCTTCATCCCGGATTTCCTGGATAAATAGCGAGGCTTTCTCGTCTTTTTTGATTGGAAGTGAAGACTTAAGTCCAGGCACATAGATTTCTTCTTCCCGCTTGGCTATGGAAATAACAGGAATCCGGAGCTTCAATTTCCGGAGCTCCTCAAAAGCTGAGGAAAGCTGACCTTTTCCTCCATCTATGATGATCAGGTCAGGCAGATCGTGTTTGTCCTCAAGCAGGCGGGAGTAACGCCTCCGAACAACCTCGGCAATGGAAGCGAAATCGTCAATTCCCTCAACACTCTCGATCCGGAAACGGCGGTAATTGTGTTTATCGGGTCTGCCTCCACGAAACTGCACCATGGAGCCAACCGTAGCCGTACCTGAGAGATGCGATATATCGAAACATTCTATAACATTCGGAAGTTTTGGAAGGGAGAGTTTACTTTGCAGGGCTTCGAGCTTTTTCCGGTCTCCGAAGAAACCGATCTCAACATTTTTCAGGGCAAGATCGAGAAGTTCCTTTTTCTCTCCCTGCTTTGGAACCGTAACTTTCACCTTAATTCCCTTTACGTGTGAAAGAAAATCTGCAAGCGAGTCATCAAGAGGTTCAGGCAGGATGAGTTCTTCAGGCGGTTCGTTCTCGGAGTAATACTGTACCAGGAATTCTTCCAGGAAATTCTCCCCGAAAGCAAAAACATAGTCCTGTTTGTCCTCAAGAGTGCCTTTGTAAACCTTGAAGAGCATAAGATAAACGGTGTCGTCCCTAACAATATAGCTCAGAATATCCTCGTTATGCTTTTTCTGCCTCTCAACATTCTGTTTTTCCTGGAGATATTCAAGAGCTGCAATTTCGTCCCTGAGAGCCATAGCCTGCTCGAACTGCTGCCTTGATGCCAGTTCTCTCATCTCCTTCTCCATCGACTCTATGAGTTCTCTGATATTGCCTTTCAGGACATAGCTGGCTTTTTTCACTTTTTCGGCATAGTCTTCAGGAGAAATTGCACCTATGCAGGGCCCGCTACATGCTGCCATGTGGTATCTCAGGCAGGCACGCTTTGGCATCTGCTTGCAGGTTCTGAGCTGGAAGGTCTTTCTTACAACCTCAAAAATGTAATCTCTTTCCTTTGCCGATATAAAGGGCCCGAAAGAGATCCCGCTTTCAGTTCTCTTCCTGGAAAGCCTGATCCTTGGAAACTTCTCTTCGGTTAAGTGAATGCAGGCATATCGCTTTGAGTCCTTGAGAGCAATATTGTACCGTGGCCAGTGTTTTTTGATCAGAGTGTTCTCCAGGAGTAAAGCCTCTACTTCCGTATTCGTGACAATGAAATCAAGGCCTCGAGCAGCTTGTACAAGGCTCTCGGTTTTCGGGTCATGGTCTCGTTTCTGGAAGTAGCTGCTCACCCGCTTTTTAAGGTCCTTTGCCTTGCCCACATACAGCACAGTCCCTTCTTCGTTTTTGAAGAGGTAACAGCCAGGCAGGTGAGGAAGAGCTTCCAGGTCAATCATTTTTAAACCTCATATCCAATTTTCTAGCCTTTACACAGAGTTTAAAGTTAATTTAAATTAGTTTTCTTTTAATTGGCTTTAAATCAGCTTTAAATCAGCTTTAAATCGGCCTAATGTCAACTTTAAATTAGCTGTTCTTCAAGCGCTTTTTCGGTTCTGTGTTTGCAGCGCCTGAAACCTCTGGAATTGTCTTCAAGGTCTTCTTCAGAATTTTCTTCAAATCCTTCGGACTCATCATTCAGATCATCTTCAAACTCTTCAAAATCAACCTCAAATGTTTCTCCTTCTTCGAAAATTGCCTCAACAGGCTCTGCTTCTGACATGCTCAGGTATGAGTCTGAGAGCCTGGGTGCAAGGAAGCGTGCAGTATGGCTTCCCTGAACCAGAGCCACTTCCTCTGGGGTTCCTTCGGCAATGATCTCTCCGCCTGCATTCCCGCCTTCGGGGCCAAGGTCGATGATATAGTCTGCGGATTTGATTACGTCTAGGTTGTGCTCGATTACAACCACGGTATTTCCTTTTGCTACAAGCCCATTAAGGACTGCAATTAGTTTCTTGACATCATGGAAGTGGAGCCCTGTTGTGGGTTCGTCAAGGAGGTAAATTGTCCTTCCGGTGCCCTTTTTAGAGAGCTCTCTTGTCAGTTTAATTCTTTGGGCCTCCCCGCCTGAAAGCGTTGTTGAGCTCTGCCCAAGTTTGATGTAACCAAGCCCTACCCTTTTCAGGGTATCGAGTTTGCCTTTGATTGCAGGTATATTCTCGAAATGTTCGGCAGCTTCTTCTACAGTCATATTTAGGACTTCAGCAATCGATTTGCTCTTGTATTTTACTTCGAGGGTTTCCCGGTTGTAGCGCGTACCCTTGCACTCCTCACATTCAATGTATACATCAGGCAGGAAGTTCATCTCTATTTTTATCATCCCGTCTCCCTGGCAGGCTTCGCAGCGCCCTCCTTTTACATTGAAAGAGAAGCGTCCGTTCTTATAGCCCCGGATTTTGGCTTCCTTTGTCTCGGCAAAAGCCTGCCTGATAGCATCAAAGACTTTGGTATAGGTTGCAGGGTTCGAACGGGGAGTCCTGCCTATAGGGCTCTGGTCAATAACGATTACCTTGTCGACCTCAGAATCAAAAATCAGCTCGTCATACTCCCCTGGAGTTACATTTGATTTGTTTATTTTCTTTGCCAGGGCTTTGTACAGTGTATCGTAAATAAGTGTGGATTTTCCAGATCCCGAAACCCCTGTAACCACGGTCAGGACTCCTATCGGGATATTCACATCTATGTCCTTAAGGTTGTTTGCCCTGCACCCTTTAAGCCTGATGAACGAATCACTTTGCCTTCGAAGAGCAGGCGGCTTTATCTGTTTTTCTCCCGAGAGGTACTGGCCTGTCAGGGATTCCTTGTTCAGTTCAATTTCTTCAGGCGTACCTTCGGCTACCACGTAACCTCCGTGAATGCCTGCCCCTGGTCCTATATCGAGTACATAATCCGCAGCCCGGATGGTATCTTCATCGTGTTCTACGACTATAAGGGTATTTCCAAGGTCCCGCAGGGTCTGGAGAGTTTGGATAAGCCTTTCATTGTCCCTCTGATGCAGCCCTATTGAGGGTTCGTCTAGCACATAGAGCACGCCCATGAGGTTTGAACCTATCTGGGTAGCCAGTCGGATTCGCTGTGCTTCTCCGCCTGAGAGAGTGCCTGAGCTACGGGAAAGCGTGAGATAGCCGAGTCCCACGTGCTCAAGGAAGCCAAGCCTGGATCGAATTTCCTTTAAAATCTGCTTTGCTATCTCCCTTTCCTTTTCCGAGAGATCAAGGTTTTCGAAAAATCGGATGCAGTCCAGAATTGAAAGATCGGTTACGTCCACAATGGATTTTCCACCCAGCTTTACTGCAAGCACTTTTTCCTTCAGGCGCCTGCCTTCACATTTCGGGCAGGGCTTGACCTGCATGAATTTCTCAAGTTCCTTGCGCCTGTATTCGGATTTTGTCTGGCTGTACAGCCTCTCAGACTGAGGAATCAGTCCTTCCCATGTTCCTTTATGAGACCAGTGGGCATCTCCGTTCTTCATGCTCATTTCGAACTGCATTCGTTCGTCCGAACCGTACATAAGCACATTGTACTGCTCATCTGTGAGAGCCTCAATTGGGGTAAAAATGTCGAACCCAAAGTGCTTTGCCACAGCTCCCAGATGCTGACTCCGGTAACTGTCCAGGTAATTCCTGTAAAGAGCAACAGCCCCATCCGCAAGACAAAGTTTTTTATTCGGAATAATAAGGTCCGGGTCAAATTCCATCTTGAAGCCGAGCCCGTTACAGGCTTCACAGGCTCCAAAAGGACCGTTGAAGGAGAACATCCTGGGCTGGAGTTCTTCGAAAGCCATTCCGCAGATCGGACATGCCATATTTGAGGAATAAAGGTGGTCTTTTCCTTCCGAATCAACCGCGATTAAAAGCCCGTCTGCCTTCTTGAGGGCGTTTTCACAGGCTTCTACTAGCCTTGAGCGGTCTTCAGAAGGATCTAGCCGATCAATCACAACTTCAATATCATGTTTTTTGTAACGGTCGAGGGTGATCTCATCGTCAGTCCTGTGGATCTCACCGTTTACCCTAATCCGGGAGAATCCTTCGCTATTCAGTTCCCTGAAGAGATGCTGGTAAGTCCCTTTCTTTTGCCGGACCACAGGCGCGAGAATAGTAATCATGCCCTCGCATTCCCTGCTCAGGCTGTCCGCAATCTTTTCGGGGGACTGGGACTCGATTTTTATATTGTGGGTCGGGCAGTAAGGCGTGCCTATCCTTGCGAAAAGCAACCTCAGATAGTCATAAATTTCCGTAACGGTCCCGACCGTACTTCGAGGGTTTTTTGATGTAGTTTTTTGTTCAATGGAAATCGCAGGAGATAATCCCTCTATGCTGTCTACATCCGGCTTGTTCATGAGCCCGAGGAACTGCCGCGCATAAGCCGAGAGTGACTCCACATAGCGCCGCTGCCCTTCGGCATAAATCGTATCAAAAGCAAGAGTAGATTTCCCTGAACCTGAAACTCCTGTAATAACAATGAATTTGTCCCGCGGGAGTTCAACAGTGATATCTTTCAGGTTGTGTTCCCGTGCCCCTTTAATAATAATATTTTTCATTTTTCTTCTCCCGGGTTTTATCCAGTAGAATTGGTTAGATGAGAATTTTAGTGTATGAGAATTTAATGTATGACAGTTTTAAGGTAAGAGTAAAGTCTGAATCAAGTCTGGATTTTACATTGAACTCTAAAAAACCCAGAAATAATATGAATTAATATGAACTTATGATTCTCAGGAACTTTTTGAAAATCTTAAAATTTACGTTTTCTTATCAAGTTATTCATTCAGACAGATAATTCTATGTGTTATTATAAATAATTAGTTATAATTGACTGACATTGATTTTATCCAGATTACACATGACAATTTTCTGATTCATATTCCCATTTTTTTCGATATACACAGCAGAATGAAGACTTGCTATTAATAGAGCAATATAGCAATGTGAATTTTAATAGAGCAATATAGCAATGTGAATATTAATAGAGTAATATAGCAAAGTGAAAGTATTAAGCAATTAACAATCGTTCTTTGAATATATGTTCAGCAAATCGGGATTACCGATAGTGAATTGTATGGTTTCTTATTCTCAATCTTATATCTGTTTGCGTTCAATACTTTCAGTTTTGAATAATGATTTTTTTCTACAAACCAACGTGAATAACCCTGTTAAGCCAGGAACTCATTCTCTAAAAATAACGAGGAAAAACATAGGAAAAAAGCAGGAAGAGCGGGATTCAAGCTTTTACATATAACGGATGGCTAGATTATATCTATTATATAAATAATTATCTGCATTAGAATATTTTAATAGATTTGAGTAAAATTAGTTAAGTGTCTTAATATCAGTATTTACTTATTTCATTAAAAGTATTCTCTTTGAGTACAAACGAGACCCACATGTAAATTGTGAAATAGATTTCTTAGAAAAATATACAAATCTATCCCTTTATCTTTTACGTGGGAAATAGCACTCCGATTGTAGACAAGATTTTTTAACAGAGGCTTTCAATGAAAAAAGTAGGCTTAATAAGTTTATTATTAATCATGCTGCTGATCAGCAGTGGATTTAGCGGCTGTATCGGACAGCAAAAATCAGCAGAAGATAATAATACATCAACCCCTTCTTACAGCGATACCCAGAGCGGTTGCCCCAGTTTATTGTCAATGATGTTCTGGTCGAGTCTCTGGCATAGACACGTAGTACCGAATATCCATGCTGCAAAATCTTACTTAAACCCCGATTCTTCAAAAAGAACAGATATATCTAACCTCAATAAAAATATTGACGCAAAAAATCCGACAGAAACAGCAGAAAAAATAGGTAAGAATTCATTAATTTATGATACCGGAAGCAAATCAAAACCAAAAGTAAAAACAACCACCCCACGGATCAGGCGAGGCGGAAGACGTTAACCATTATCTTAATCTTTTTGTGAGGTCCATAGCTTTTTACCTCAATTCTTTTACTTAAATCTTCTTTTCCCAGCGCTTCTCATTTATTATCAGCAGCCTGTGCACTTTGTTTTGACCAGTGTCCAGCCAGGAGAGCACCTGACAGGTTGTGCCAGATGCTAAAAATCGCGCCTGGAAGTGCGGCTGCTGCCGTGAAATGCTTTATAGCAAGTGCGACACTCAGGCCGGAGTTCTGCATCCCTACCTCGATTGCAATAGTCCGGGCTTCGATCTCACTTAATTTCAGGGCTTTTGAAATCCAGTAGCCACCAGCAAGGCCAAGCCCATTGTGCAGGATCACCGCGAGCAGGACCAAGGGGCCGCTCTGCTCTAGGTTTGCACTATTTGTCCCTATGATTATGGCGACAATGATTACTATAGCTGCGGCTGAAATTGCCGGAAAAACTTCCCTGACCATGCTTATTCGTTTCTCAAAGAAATAGTTGATTGCAAGCCCTAGCACTACAGGCACGATTACCATATTTACAACACTGACCAGCATGCCTGTGACATCGACCTCTACAGTCTGACCTATAAAAATCCAGGTAAGGAAAGGAGTTGCAAGAAAAGCAAGCAACGTGGAGACCGACGTAAGGACTATTGAAAGAGCCACATCAGCCTTTGCTAAATAAGAAATCAAATTCGAAGCCGTGCCGCCTGGGCAGCACCCAAGCACAATCACACCAATCGCCAGGTCGGGAGGCAACTTCAAAACCGTGCAGACTATCCAGGCTGCAAAAGGCATAACAGTGTACTGCATTAAAGTGCCCAGGAGAACTACTGACGGCTTCTTCAATACTGCAAGGAAACTGTTCACCGAGAGGGTAACTCCCATCCCTAGCATAATAAGGCTCAGAATAGGCACAATAAGCCCCTGGTGGGGAGCAAAGTATTCAGGATAAGCGTATGCAACAGCAGACAAAAGTACTGCCCATAGGGGGAACAATGAGGTAAATTTTTTAAGGATCTCTTGATACACTATCTCACCAGGTTTGCAGGATAAAACGGCTTGCCCGAAGTATCTGGCAGAAAGTAAATCAATAAATTTCAGTAAATGAATACACAAAGGTTTGCACATTATAAACATGACTTTATTCTTTTGAAATGCCAGAAGAACTCAGAATAAATACTAGAATAAAGAATTCAATATGAGTGTTATTATATAAATAATAAGATTATTCAAAAATATATTCTTTTTTCTACGATAAATAATAAAATTGTAATTAATTTTGAAATACAGTTTTTATATTTTTATAAAAATGGGATTTTTAGAGAAACTTTTAAATTTTTTGTGAACTGATATTTATTAAAATTTTTGTTTTCATTATTGATATTGAGAAAAGAAGAAGGTGAGACATTAAAAGCCAAGACAAGATGTTCGATATTCTTTGGTTTAGCAGCTCATTTTTTATTGCTGGTTTTGATTTTATCTACAACATCAGTTGCTTCAGCAAATAATTCTTCGACTATATGGCAGTGTGAGTATCAAAATTCTTCAATCATAGGACCGGATGCATATCAGAATTCCTCGGCTACAGGACCATATGCATATATTACTAATTCCGACACCGCTACTGTTCATATAATTGACACAGCAACAGATACTGTTATAGATACTGTGGATATAGAAACATCTCCCATCACATATGAACGGCATGTAGAAGAACCTTTTGGAGTTGCTATTACGCCTGATGGAACAAAGGTGTATGTGACACATTCAGGCAGTATGGCACATATGAATAGCAATGTTTCTGTAATTGACACGGCGACAAATAATCTTACAGCAATAGTTAGTGTAAGAGGCAATCCGAAGGGGTTGCAGTCAGTCCAGATGGAACAAAGGCATATGTAGCGAGCAGTTATGGAACTCGTGGATTTGTCTCTGTAATTGATACAGCCACAGATATCGTTAAAACCACGGTAAAAGTAGGTAAGGATCCTCAGGGAGTTACAGTTACTCCGGATGGAAAAGAGGTATACGTGGCGAATAGTGGAAGCGATACTGTCTCTGTAATTGACACCTCCAGAGATAAGCTTAAAAAACAGTATCTGTAAAAGAGAGATGCAAGTGTACATACGCTCCTAATGGAGTTACAGTCACCCCAGATGGATCGAAAGTGTATGTGACAAACTATCAGAGCAACACAGTGTCTGTAATCGATACAGCCAAAAAAACCGTTATAGCTACCGTACCTGTTGGGGCCGATCCTTTTGGAGTTACAGTTGCGAGAGCAAAGGTATATGTGGCAAACTCCCAGAGTGACACTATCTCTGTAATTGATATATCCTCAAATAAGGTTATAGCCACTGTGAATGTAGGATGTAGCCCTAAGGAAATTGCAGCTACCCCGGATGGATCGAAAGTGTATGTGACAAACTATCAGGGCAACACAGTGTCTGTAATTGATACAACCACAGACACTGTTATAGCCAATGTCAATGCGGGAAGTTACCCATGTTCCTTCGGGCAGTTTATAGGTCCTGTCCTAGTAGAGCAAGTGCTGCCTGTAGCAAACTTCAGCAGCAATGTCACAGAGGGTTATGCTCCTCTATCGGTACAGTTTATAGATCTGTCAGAAAATGCGACTTCTGTAAATTGGGACTTTGGAGATGGAGTTAATTCTACCGAGCAAAATCCAGTGCATACTTATTCTGCAGCAGGAAACTATACTGTTAATCTAACTGCAGTTAATGAGAACGGCACAGATTCAATGGTTGCAACCATAACAGTTCTGGAAAAACCTGTTAGCCATTGGGATTTTTCCCCTAAGAAGCCTGTTTCCGGGGATGTACTCAATATAAAAGGGAGTGCTTTTCCGGGAGAGAAGGTCGATGTATTTGTAAATTTCGAGACGACTGTTCCTGTCTCAAAAGGAAAATTTGAATATACTATTGATGAAATAAAAATCCCTGAGGGCCTTAACAACTTCTTTACGGTGGAAGCCGAAGGAGCCAAAAACCTCAATGTGAGGGTAAAAAAGGTTATCTGGGTAACAAAAAGCTCAGAGGCTTCAGGGGATACTGCAATAGTATCTCAGTCAAACGTTCCTCCTGGAACCTATAAAATAAAAATCGATGGAAATGCTGAGAAAAGGGTCCCAAAGGTTAATTTGAATATTACGGCTTCTCAGTAGGTAAAAGTTGATTCGAATGGGGACTTCAATTACTTCTATGATACAACAGCTGTCCCCCCTGGGAATTTTAAGATAGATGTGGGAGGCATCAAGAAAGAAATAACCATTAAACCTAAGAAAGTAATATAATCTGCACAGGAGTTTCCGGTGGCGAATTTTAGCAGCACCGTTGGGGATCTTGTTTCCCTGATGTTTAGTTTACAAGCAAGCATGGGCAGTTCCACCAACTGCCCATCTCCTTTTTTTACTAAACTCAATGTACACGCCCTGCTTTGTGACCTCGTTTATGACTGAACTCATGATGTCAGGTCTATTCCAGTTTTCAGGAAGGGCTATTTTTGAGAAATTCGAGCTTAAATTGGCTCAGCAGATGAACTATGATAAGATTCTGAAATTTAATATGCTTTTGAATCAACCAACAATAAGAAATGCTTTCTCTAGTTTGCTATACACCGACTTGCTATATATACAGGCTCTGCCGATACAATGCCCCATGAGACTGGATGCATACCTTGTGGATATGGGCCATTTCAAATCAAGGGGGAGAGCCAAAGCTGCTATCGTTGCCGGAAATGTTAAGGTTAACGGAACGGTGGTAACAAAGGTCTCCAGAGACGTTTCTACCGAGGATGTTATTGAGGTTGCCGAGGGGCTGGATCAGCCTCAGGGGTATTTCAAGCTCAAATTTATTCAGGAGGAAAGCGGGATTCTTAAACCCGGGGACAGGGTGCTTGATCTTGGGTCCAGTGCAGGTGGATTTCTCCTTTTTGCTTCGGAAATTGCAGGCAATGTGAAAGGCATTGAGTTCAGCAGGGATTTCAGGAGTGAGCTTGGGAAAATCGCACACGAGAGGGAAAATGTCGAGGTGACATTCGGAGATGTTTTCACTATACCGCTGAACTTACTCTCAGAAGAACCTGTAGATGTTATCCTCTCAGATATGACCCTTGAACCTGAAGATTCAGTCAAGGCTCTTTCGAGAGTGCTGCCTCTGCTGAGACCCGGAGGAAAGCTGCTCCAGGTTATCAAAATCCCAAGGCGAAAAAATCCAAAACCCATCCTCAGTAAAATAGAGAATCTCGGGCTTGAAATTCAGCAGGTCATCAATTCCGAAAAACAGGAGATCTATGTAGTCGCAAGAAAGCCTCTACTCGAAGAAGAAAAGCTGTCTGAAGAAAAAAAGCTGTCTGAAGAAGGAGAAAACAAGCTTTCCGAATAAAAGGAATACAGAGGTACTAGAACTAATGGCTGCTAATGGAATAGAGGGTTCAGAAGATCCCTTTCCTGCAAAGCGAGAATACACAAAAATGCCAAACTCGCACCCGGATGCCGGAATTAGAATTTACGGCAGCGGAAAGCCAGTCCGGCTCTTTGTCGCGGGTCTGCACGGGAACGAGTGGAAAGATACAACTGAACTCTTGGAGAATATAAAGCCTCCAAAGACCGGTACTCTTGCCTTAATTCCAGTTGTAAACTGTGGAAAGTACGTCTCAACCCTGACCTCGGGTTATTATACAGGACCCGGAAAGAAAATCCTCAAGGCTATTGAAGAACTGAAACCCGAGATCTATCTTGAACTTCACTCATATTCCAGCCAGAACCTTGAAAAGCTTGCTGGAAAAAACAGGCTTGAACTTATAGGGGTGCCTGCCTACAGCATTCTGAAAGACGGCGTGCTTCTTGGCTCGGTTTCTCCATGGATCAGGAGGAAGTACTTCCCAAAAGAAGCCCTCTGTCTCTCTCTTGAATTACAGAAAGGAAGTATTGAGTCGAAAAAATTTACAGCACGTATGCTTGAAATCCTGAAGGAAATTCAATCAAGAGATGAGTTTATAGAATTTATGAAAAAAGAATTTCCTGCACAGGCTAAAAAGGCAATTGAGGATTACAGGCAGTTTTACGGGGAAATTTGAGCTGGCTTTGAAAATACTTAAACAAAGGTGAATTAGCTCCTTAAAAAGATATACAAGCTATTATCAACTATTTATCAATCCATTTTATCTTTTTTTTACATTCAGTAATACTAATTAATTATTGTTACTTACTAGTTTTTTGAACTCTTCATCTGTCCATAATTCTTCAAAATCACTATCGTTTCTTGCGATTTCTTTGTACGATGAGTTAAGCTCAATTGCGTACTTTAAATCAGACATTGCTTGCTCCTTGTCATTGATAAGTGAAAAAACACATGCACTATCCTACGTTATTCCAAGCAAGTGAATAATTGCAATCAATTTCAATAGTTTTATAATAGTATACTAAGCTCTCATTTAGCAGACTTTCATTAATCAGGAATTTATTAGGTACGCTTCCATCAAATTTACTCATCTCAAAATAACAGCTCCCAATATAAAATAAAATAGTTTTTTCATTTTCATGATTTACAATGTGTTTAAACATTTTAATTGCAGATGCATATTGAGATTTTCTATAGTATTCGAATGCAAGAGCTGTATATACGGCAGAGGATACGTTTTCCTCTACTGATTCAAGCCGAATTGATTTGTCAGAATATAAGATTGGAATTGCTTTTTTACTACTATTAACATCCAGGAATAAAGGTGTTGTAGAAGATGTATTTGTGGATATTATATAAAATTCTGTAATGGTTTCACCTGTTACAACCCTATGATCCCCTCCATAAATAACAAGATGGGCTCCAGTTTTTTTCCCTTTCTGTACTGCGTCTTTATCATCAGTTATTGGAGGTGAATCCAGAATTATAGCGTTTATTGTGTTCCCCTCAACTTTTTCAATCTCGTCCTTAATTTTACCTGGAGTATACATATCTACTGAGTAACCTTGGGGACTAACTGCATAAAAAGGTGAGATTGCAACTATAAATCGGTCTTCTGGAGGCTCAGGAAAGAAAAAGCTTTCGTGTACAAAAAAAATGGCAGCTAAAAAGGCGGTCGATATTATAATTAAGATCAGACCAACAGTGATTTGTTTAAAATGTAAATCTAAAAAATTATTGACCTTATTTTTATTCTGCGTATAATAAAACTTGGCTAAAAAAATATATATCATTATAATAAAAATTGCAAGTAAGTTATATGGAAAGGGAAGTGAATTAACTAACTGTATAAAGAAGTCCTCAGGAGTCACACTAACTTCTCCATTAATAAGCTTATACCCCTCTGTTTTTCCTGAAGTCCAATGGATATATTAATTTAGCACTATATTTATTTATGCAAATATATAATAATCATTCAGAAAGTAAAAAGGGGTTTAAGGATAAGCTCGAACAAAGTAGAACAATAAGAGACATGTAAAAGAACAAAAGAGAATTAAAATAAGAAGGCTGCTGAATGGGATCTGCAGCTTTCCTTCTTGAAATTTTCTGAGTACTTCCAGTATTTATCTAACTTGTCTTTACCTGCGCATGTTAAGCTGCGGGGCTGCCATACCGTCGTAGGTACTTGCCCTGTGTTCGGGTTTGACTTCAGGCATGTCAGAGCGCTGGGCTCGGAGCATATCATCAACACGCAGTACCATTTCTGCGGCTTCTGAACCAGCTTTGACAGCGTTGACCTTAACCCTTAGAGGATCAATTATGCCTTTTTCGAGCATATCCTCGGCAACGCCTGTATTGACGTTCAGGCCTGCGTTTTTGTTTTCGGCGTGCTTTGCCCTGAGGTTTACTATTGTGTTGATAGTATCCAGGCCTGCGTTTCTGGCAATTGTCCTGGGGATTTCTTCAAGAGCGTCGGCAAAAGCCTTTATTGCCATCTGTTCCCGCCCACCAATGCTGGGGGCATATGCGCGAATCCCGAGTGCAACTTCGACCTCAGATGCACCGCCGCCTGCAACGACCTTGCCATCTTCTACCGCACATTTCACTACCCAGAGGGCGTCATCAATTGCGCGTTCAAGGTTATCAACTACATGCTCGGTAGCACCCCTGATGACAATCGATACAGATTTTGCACCCTTGCAGTCCCTGAGGTAGGTTTTACCCTGGTCGCCATCCCTGACCTGTTCAAGAAGCCCTGCGTGACCAAGTTCTTTTTCGGTCAGTTCCTTGATGTTGCGGACAGGTCTTCCGCCTGTAGCATCTACAAGGTGCTGCATATCCTCATTCTTAACCCTGCGGGTTGCATAAATCCCCCGGTTTTGTAGATAGGCTGCGATCTTGTCATCCATGCCCTTGGAACAGAAAACCGCATTTGCGCCTGCCCGAATAATGTAGTCTGCCATTTCGAATAGAGATGCTTCTTCCTGCTTTACGAAATTCTCAATATCGCTATACGCGCCGATCTGAAGTTTTGCTTTGTTTGCGGTCTTGGCAATTTCCATTGGTGCATCGATGAGGGCAATCCTTGGATTCTCTATTTTCAGAGGGAATTCCCTGTCCAGAGCAACCTTATCTATTACAATGCCTTCGACGAACTCGGTTTCTTCAATTTTGCCGCCGACATCTTTTGTAATAATGATGTCTTTAAGGTCGATTATTCCTCTCTCGCGAATAGCGAGTGCGGCATCCACACAGAGTTCCGCAATCATACTTTTATATTTTTCAGATGCTTTCCCCGTAATAGAGGTTCTGGCAACCTCTACAAGCAAGTCCTTTTCGTTCTCATCAACTGAGATCGCCAGGTTCTCAAAAAGCTCGATAGCTTTCTCGGCTGCAAGCCTGTACCCCTTGATAACAACTGTCGGGTGGACCCCACTCTCAATAAGGTTTTCTGCCTTTTCCAGCAGACTGCCTGTGAGCACGACAGCACTTGTAGTCCCATCACCGGCCGAGCTTTCAAGTGATTCGGCAACTTCCACCACCATTTTGGCTGCCGGATGCTCAATGGACATATCATGTAAAATAGTTGCACCATCGTTTGTAATTGTTATATCCCCGATGGGATTGATAAGCATCTTGTCCATTCCTCTCGGTCCGAGTGTACTCCTGACTATACTGGCCACTGCCTTTGCAGCCGCAATATTCGTGCTGAGCGCTTCTTTTCCCTTTGTTCGCTCTTTTCTAGGATCTACTATTATGATTGGCTGGCCACTTTTTTCCATCTGAACCAAAACCTCCTTAAAATGAATGAAATATAAGTGTCGAAGATATTTACCCAATATCTTGATATTGTCCTGGCTTACAGTCACTATTAGCCCAATATCAGTCTGAAAATGTAATTTAATCAGTTGCCTTATCTGAAGTAGTATTATTTGATCACAAAATTACTGATAATACTTCTATAAAAACATACCGGGTGTGTGTCAATTCTTGAGGGTAAAACTTTATTTTCGCATAAGATTCCGGAGATGAAGCCCTAAAGGCAGTCATCTGCTGTTCTTATTCTTCGAGGGATTTTTATTGAAGCTAAAGAAAGCTTACTCCTGGGCTATATTTAACTGAATCTTATCTTGCTCGTGACAATTTTGAACTACTTCCAGACTATTATTTCCTGAATCCCAGATCACTATTATCTCCTGACTATCTCCACTGATTCATCTTTTCTTCCGATATAGAGTTCATCCACATTGGAAAATATCCCATGCTCAACAACTCCAGGAATTGAAGATAGCTGGAGGGCAAGGTTTTCAGGATCGTTTATTACACCGAAATCAGCATCAAGTACAAAGTTTCCATTATCGGTTATCACGGGTCCGTCTTTTCTTAAAGCAGACCTCAGCTTGGGTTTTCCTCCCAGTTCCTTTATCTTCTTAACCACAAGGGTCTTTGCAAAAGGTAAAACCTCTATAGGTACGGCTTTATCAAGCTGCGTACTTATTTTTGACTCATCGGCTACGACCACGAAACGTTTTGAAGAAGATGATACTATTTTTTCCCGGGTGTGAGCAGCTCCCCCACCCTTGATTGCGTAAAGCCTGGAATCGATCTGATCTACCCCGTCAATAGCAATATCCAGTTCCGGATGCTGGGCAAGGGTTGCTAGAGGGATGCCAGCTTCTATAGCAAGCATTTCAGACTGATATGAGGTGACAACACCCAGAATTTCAAGCTCCTCTTCCCTGATCCTCCTGCCAAGTTCTTTTATAGTATACGCAACTGTCGAGCCTGTTCCAAGCCCCACTACCATTCCCGATTCTACCATCCAGGAAGCAGCAACACCGGCTGCACGTTTTTCCGGGGAATCGGTGGACATGTTTCTTTCTGTCATATATATTTCCTTCCGGCTCAAGTCTTGAAAAAAGATAATAAGATTATTAAACTGGAGATTAACTGGAGACTAAACTGAAATTGTTTAAACACCAAAAATAAGGGAATTTCAGGGAGAAAGTCTTCTTCTATCCCTGGGGAAGAGTACGGTATCCCTGATATTGTCTGTCCCGAGCATGGTCATGATAAACCTTTCACAGCCCATACCCCAGCCTGCATGTGGAGGCATTCCGTATTCGAAAGCCTTCAGGTAGAATTCGAAACCGTCAGGATTCAGGCCCTGTGATTCTATCCGGCTCTTAAGCAGGTCAGGGATATGGATACGCTGGGCTCCCGAAGACAGTTCCATTGTTCGGTGCATCATGTCAAAAGACTTGCTGTACTCCGACCTGTCTTCATAAGGCATGGCATAGAATGGTTTAATCTCAGTTGGCCAGTCAATAATGAAATAGTGTGATTCCTCTGTGGTTTCGTAGACATAATCACCCACAACATGCTCTCCGAGCGTGCTGAGATCATCTCCCCACTGCATTTTCTCTTCCGAGCGGGCATTTATAATCTCGATTACTTCATCATAGGTAAGCTTGAGGAAAGGAGTTTTCGGAACTTTCAGTTCAACCTCAAGTGTCTCAAGGGAGGACTTGCACTTCTCAATGACCTGAGTGTAAACATAAGTTACGAGGTTCTCGAGAATTTCCATTACATCGAAATGATCTGCGAAACTGACCTCGATATCGATAGAAGTAGCCTCGTTCAGGTGCCTGCGAGTATCATGTTCTTCTGCCCTGAAAATGGGGCCGATCTCAAAGACCCTATCAAGACCGCCGCTCATAAGAATTTGCTTGAAGAGCTGGGGACTTTGATTCAAAAAAGCTTCCCTGTCAAAGTAGGTAATAGGGAAAAGTGCTGTACCACCCTCAGTTGCAGTCGCTACGACCTTGGGAGTTGCGGTCTCTATAAATCCGTTTTCTACAAAGTATTTCCTGATTGCCTGGAGAGCCAGGTGCCTTATCTTGAAGATTGCAGCTGTTTCGGCCCTTCTTAGGTCGATAAATCTTGAATCCAGCCTGGTATCAAGTTCAGCCTCCACCTTGCCTGTAGTGTCCATCGGCAGGGGAGAATCTGCAACATTCAGGACAGTGATCTCATCAGGAAGCAGCTCATATCCATTTGGAGCCTTCTCTTCAAATTTAACGGAGCCAGTTACTGAAATCACTGATTCGCGGACAAGCCTTCTTGCAGCGGCAAACAGTTCTTTATCAACTTTCTTCTTTACAAGGGTGACCTGAGCCTTTCCTTCCCGGTCTCGAAGCACTACAAAACAGATCCCTCCGAGGTCTCTAACCTCGTGGACCCATCCTGCCAGGGTGATTTTTTGACCGTTATCAACCTTTTCAGGCTTGATATCGGCTGTATAATGTGTTCTGAGTTTTGCTAATGACATAAATTCACCTTAATTGGGGGTAAATTAAATGAAAAAGTAAGGATAACGCTGAAACGTAGGTGAATAGTCCTAACTCATTATTAATTTATTTGTTGCCCGAACCCCGTCTCGCCCGAGTCCCGTCTGGGGAGGACGGTCAAAGCTCTGCTCTAAAACTATACACTGGGCTGTCTGTTTCACTTGCTTCGCTCGTTCAAGCGAAAACCTTTTCAAAAAAGGTTTTATCGAAAACGAAGTAACAGGACAGACTCGCCGCGCGTCGGAAGGGAAAAAATAGGCTGAGGTTTGCTATATAAAGATTTGGCTTGCAATGCTATACAATTTATAAATATTCTCTACTAATAAATGTGAAGTACATATTTATAGCATCTTCACAAGTTTTGTAATATAAGTCTTCTTTTTTAACGAATTATAATTAGATATTTGTAAATATGTAAATTTGACAGATAACTATATATAATGCTACAGAATTCCAGTGCTCGAATGTAATTAATTTGATATATTTGAAATTAATAAAAAGAGGAAGTAAAAATTATACAGATTGTACACCTTTCGGATATTCACTATTCAGATGCGTATTTTGTCCCAGAAATTGCAGATTCTATGGTTGACAGTATAAACCGGCTGGGACCTGATTTCATTGTAATTACAGGCGACCTGACTGAAAATGGATTTTCTGCGGAATATAATGGAGTAAAGCAATTCATTGACAGGATTGAATGCGAAAATAAAATCCTTGTCCCTGGTAACCATGATTCGAAGAACGCAGGGTACCTTCACTTTGAGGATCTTTTTAAGGATCGGTTCTTTTCACGGAGCTTCAGAAACGTTACTGTCGTAGGAGCGGACTCTTCACAGCCTGACCTTGACGAAGGGCACATCGGTAGGGAAAACTACGGCTGGATCAAGGAGGCTTTTACAGGCAAAGACTTCAAGGTTTTTGCCCTGCACCATCATCTCGTGCCCATACCTCTTGCAGGCAGGGAAAATACCGTCCTTGTAGATGCAGGAGACATTCTCGAACTTCTGAATCGGTGCAAGGTTAATCTTGTCCTCTGCGGGCACTGCCACATACCCTGGGTCTGGAATCTCAATAACATGCTCGTGGTAAACGCAGGCACGTTCTGTTCTTCCAAAACAAGGGGAAAGACCACTCAGTGTTATAACCTGATCCAAGCTGACAGCGAGAGTTCAGACGAAGACTGGAAAGTCAGGGTATCCAGAGTTTTCTCAAAGGGAGATCTGGAACTGGTCACTGAAACGGTAATGTAACTGTACATCTGCCGCTTACAGGTATAATCAATCTCTTGAGACCCGCCATGCAGGGGGTTCTCCTCTAATTTTTTTGATTTCCCTCCTCTCGGTTAGATCATCCAGAATTTCAATGAGTTCTGTTTTTTTGATTTCCAGACTGTACCTGCGCCTAAACTCATTAATGATTTGAGAGAGGTCAAGGGCTCTGTCTTGGATGATTTTTTCTGCAAACCCTGCAAAGTCCTCATATCTTGCCCAGGGGTAAATGATCCAGCGCCATTTAATGATTTTTTTGAGCGTAAAAATCAGGTGTGAAAGCTGAGCAGGTTTTATGCTGGAGAACTGCAGTCATGACATTTGTAGGCTTCAGGCTCAGAGCGTAACTTACTGCAAGGTTGAGAGTCTCGCCAGTATCGGTTACATCATCGACAATCAAGATTTTTTTCCGGTTATATCCACAGGAATAGGGAATTTTATCCTTACCTCTTCCAGCATGTTTGCAGCTCGTGTGTAATGCTCGATCTTCATTGAGGTTAGATCATCAAAAAGCAAAAAATCGGAAATCAGCCTTCCGGGAACATAACCTCCTCTCCCTATGGCTACAATCAGGTCAGGCTTATAACCTGAAGCTTTGATTTTTCGCGCAAGAATTTTTGAGAGCCGCAGGACTTCATTAAAGCTTATAAGCTCACACCTGAATGAATCATTTTCTGCCTGGCATCGGGATTGCTGAGCCTGCATTTTCTTTTCCTGCATCGGATAAATCGCCTTCTGCTACCTGTCTCTTAGCCTGCAAGTATACCATATGGCGTATACTTGATAAAAGAAGATAACATCTTTTCCTAATGAATTTATCGGCTTAATCTAATAATTTATCAGTTTAATCTAGTAATTTATCAGTTTAATCTAATGAATTTATTAATTTTATCTAACGAATTATCGATTCAATGGCTTATTAATCCGTCTGAAAGCTTACGTTGTTACCTGAAAATATTTGAGTCAAGGGAGACATAAATTAAGAGTGCATGAAATAATTGTAAAAAAATAGATGGTGTGGGCATTGAAGAGGCTAAAGAATTTTGATGACTACATATTGTGCTTTTTTAGCAGTCTCATATAGTGAAAAGTAGCCCCCGAAAAGGAGTCCTATGCGATGTTCTCAAAAGATGAAGACAGGATGGTAAGTTTAGGGTTTAGTTCGGTTAATGAAGGGTTTGAAGAAGGTGTGAGCCAAGCTCTTAATGTTCTGACCGAAATCGGCACAGGTTATTTGAATGAAGGAAAGGAGCAGGAAGCTGAAAAAACGGTAGCTTCCATAAAGGAGATAGGAAAAGCTGCCGCCCTTAAGGGAATGGAAGAAGCTGCAATCAGCGCTATCCGCAGCCTCGAGAGGCTGCTACAATGCTCCATGGAGCAGAATATGCACGGCACAACGGTTCGGGTGCTGCTTTCATTTGGAGCTATAGGAAAAATAGCTGCCGAACAGCAGATGGAAATGGTAGCCAGGCTCGCAGCCTCAGTGCTGGGGAAGAGCGGGAATACAGCAGCTCTTCTTAACCGGGAACGAGAAACCATAGCAGTAGCGATAGGTCTTGGAGAAATCGGAAAAGCGGTTGCCAAGATAGAGTTTCCTGATATTTCTGAAAATACTGCAATATGCATCTCATGCCTTGGGGATATTGGAAAACTTACGGCTCAAAAGCGCCTTGAAGAAGCTGCTGTGGGAGTAGAGCTTATGCTTCAGGAAATGGCTGCTGCAGCCATGCAAGAAAATCTTCAGAATACAGTAAGAAGGATAGCAAGCTCTATTGAAGATATTGGAAAAAATGCTGAAGAGGAAAATATGGAAAGTGCGGTTCTCCAGGCAGCTTCAGCCCTCCAGACCATTGTGAGCAATACGGAAAGCAAGTATCTGAACGACACATCAATTGCAGCCAAGCTTGCCCTTGAATCTTTCAATGAGCTTAATATAATAAACGGTGAAGCAAACATAAAAAAGATAGAAGCAATAAGGGAAATGATGAGGACGCTCTGGATGGATTTGAAATAAAAAAATCCTTATACCTGTAAATAAATGCCTGTAATAAATGCCTGTAAATAAAAAATTTCGGATATGAAACCTGTTTAAAACGCCTGCAGGCTTGAAGAACCTGAGAGTGGGAAAGTAAAAACCTTCAATTAAAACCCCTGTTTTCACTGAAGCCCGAAATGCTTTATGTTCCAGTCTGCCATCGCCTGAATCTTCCTGATCTCCTCTTCTCCACCTTCCATGGTGAAGAGGTGCTTGAACCTTTTCTGGGTCTTGAGGTACTCCTCAACCGGTCTCGGATCCTTGATTTTTCTGACCTGTGTAATTTCCCCATTTTCCATCTCATAGAGGGGCCAGAGGCAGGTTTCGACTGCTAGTTTGGCGACCTGTAGGGTCTTTGAGGTGTCAAAGCCCCAGCCTGTTGTACAGGGGGCGTGCGCATGGATGTAGGTCGGGCCAACGATTTCGGTAGCTTTCTTGACCTTGCGCATCATGTCCCTAGGGAAGCCTATCGTGGTTGTGGCTACATACGGAGAACCGTGAGCTGCCATAATGGCAGGCATATTCTTTTTGGGGAATGGGTTTCCGAAGGAAATTTTCCCGGCTGGAGTGGTCGGTGTGCTGGCATCATAGGGAGTCCCACTGCTGCGCTGGGCTCCCGTGTTCATATAGGCTTCGTTGTCCATACAGATATAGGTGAAGTCGTGCCCTCGCTCAAATGCACCAGAGACTGCCCCGAAGCCTATATCCATTGTAGCACCGTCACCTGCAATGGCTATAATTTTAATATCTTTCTTTTTACCGAGAGCTTTTAAGCCAGCTTCGATACCTGAGGCCACTGCACCTGCATTCTCAAAAAGCGAATGGATCCAGGGAACCTGCCATGATGTCAATGGGAAAGGAGTAGTTGTAACCTCCAGGCAGCCTGTCGGGTTAACAATAATGGTGTTGGGACCTGCTCCCATGAGTGTGAATTTTGCAGCAAAAATGTCACAACAGCCCGGACAGGCACTGTGTCCCGAAGTAATATAACTTTTCGGTGCAGTTCTGCTCATTACTGTATCTCCATATGGTTAAAGAAACCGGCTTTCGATCGCGATCAGGAATATTCATCAAATGAAAACTAAAGACTTTATTAAGAAGAACAACGAGTCAGAATGAACAGCAGAAAGAAGTCCAGAGGCGCTGGATCCGTTAACTGCATCCCCCAATGCAGCCTCTTCGAAGATATCATGCTCCCCCAAACACATTTATTCGAAGAGATGGATCAGCGCCCTCAGGAGGTTCATTTGCCCAGTTCGTTTACTTGATGATACCCCACTTGTTCCCCTACTCTAGAATATACGAGTAACATAAAATTATTTTAAATTAATTATATAAAAAATTGTTTCCAGACAAATATTATTTTTAAACGCAAAATTTTAAGCCTAAATTGTTTTTGCAAATTTTTATATTGAAGAGCCCAGCAATTTCAGTAACTGAAGAACTCTTCCGGGAGCGAATTGACCCTTCTTCACAAAAAATTAATTGCCAGATTCGCGGACTTGATCTATATTCTTGAGGAAGTATCAGTGTCCTTGAATACCTTTCAGTCCATTGTTTCAGTTTGTAAGTGACTGGATTGGAGCCGGAATTCTTCCTCCCCGTTTTACGAAAACCTCAGAACTGAAAGTGCTTACCGGCATAATAGGAGCATTCCCAAGCAGGCCGCCGAACTCAACTGAATCGCCGACTCCTTTTCCGGGTGCAGGGATAATCCTGACTGCGGTGGTCTTTCTATTTATTACTCCTATTGCCATCTCATCGGCAATAATAGCCGATAGGGTGGAAGCAGGAGTGTCACCTGGGACTGCGATCATATCAAGACCGACTGAGCAGATACTGGTCATGGCTTCAAGCTTCTCCAGGCTGAGGGCTCCGACCCGGACGGCTTCAATCATACCTGCGTCTTCACTGACAGGAATAAAAGCCCCGCTCAGGCCACCTACCGAAGAAGAAGCCATTGCCCCGCCTTTTTTCACGGCATCGTTCAGGAGGGCAAGGGCTGCAGTCGTTCCGTGGGCTCCGCATCGCTCAAGCCCCATTGCCTCAAGAATTGCAGCAACACTGTCCCCTATTTCGGGTGTCGGGGCAAGGGAAAGGTCAAGAATCCCGAATTCGATTCCAAGCCTCCGTGAAACTTCCCTGCCTACCATTTCGCCCATACGGGTTATTTTAAAGGCTGTCTTTTTGATGGTCTCGGAAATCTCAGTAAGATTCGGGTTTTCAAGCTCGTTAATTGCAGCATTCACAACGCCAGGCCCACTGACCCCAACATTGATGACGCACTCGGGTTCACCTATTCCATGAAAAGCTCCTGCCATAAAGGGATTATCTTCCGGGGCATTTGCAAAAGTTACAAGTTTAGCACAGCCTATCCCATCTCTATCCACAGTCAGATCCGCAGTCTCTTTTATTATGCCGCCCATCAGGCCGACTGCATCCATATTAATGCCGGTGCGTGTAGTAGCAACGTTTACAGACGAGCAAACCTTTTCCGTGTCTGCAAGGGCTTCCGGAATGGAATTGATAAGCTTCAGGTCTCCAGCAGTTACGCCTTTATGGACAAGGGCACTGAAACCTCCTATAAAATCTACCTGTGCTTCTTTTGCAGCCTCATCCATAGTCTTTGCAATGGATACGAAATCGTTAGACCTGCAACTTTCGGCTGCTATGGCTATAGGGGTTACTGAGATTCGTTTATTGATTATCGGAATTCCATAGAGGCACTGGATCTCGTTTGTTGTGCGCACAAGATCTTTTGCACGCGTGGTTATTTTTTCGTAAATATTCTCATTGAAAACTTCAATATCAGGATGGCTGCAGTCCCTGAGGTTGATACCCATTGTTACGGTTCTTATGTCTAGATGTTCCATCCTGACCATCTGGATTGTCTCCAGAATTTCGTTGTTGGAAGGCGAATAAAACCCACTATGTTTAAATGACATGAATGTTATCTCCCTATTAAGAAAACGATGAGTTTATTACAAGATATTTAAGGAAATGTCGGGCTGAATTCATAGTCCGAAGTCACTATTTCTAACTATCATACTATTAAACACTTTGTTGAATGGTGTGACACGAATAATAAAAAATTGACATCTTTTCCGAAGACGATGTTTATGATTATCTGATTCCCTGGATAATTATACCTTTGTGCAAAAGGGAGTTGTTAAACAATATTCGGAAATCACCAGGAAGAGAAATAAAATACCGGTCAGGAAATTTCTAAAATAATATATTAGAACTTGATCTTTTGAGTGAACTTTATCTGGAAACTTCAGACTTGATTTTTTGAGTGTACCTTATCTGGAGAATTCAGTCCAGCCTATATCTTTATTCTTAAGCCGCTCAAGCAAACTGGATATTCTTTCTTTTGCAGTTTCTGTCTCCTTTACATGTCTGAAAGTGATAATATTTAGAATGTTTTCTTCTCTGCTCTCAGGAGGTAATAAAAAGAGAGGGATATTAATTTTAATTGTTTCTTTATCCCTCACAATCAAAACCGCAATTTTTATCCTCAATCCTGTCAAGAGTAACTTTAAAATTCGTTTTAAAACGAGTTTTAAACTCGTTATCGTCTACTTTTGCACAAGGACAGTCCAATAAGCCCGATTATTCCGTAAATTATTTTGAAGCCAGGGATACTTGCACTTTCTTTTTGTTTAGAAGTTTGCTCGACACTTACTGTTACATTTTCATTATCTCTGAGACTTTCAATATCAGACTCATGTTTTGTCTCAGCAACGTCTTCTTTCTCTATGGTTTTCCCTGTTACTGCAAAGTGGGTGAAGCCTGGCGTGTCTGCCGTGAAGTACAGATATTTGCTATCTTCTTTCAACAGCTTTACGGGCAGCTCGGACCATTTTTTGTCACTGTACCTGTTGAGAGTGATTGAATTCAGGTCAATGTTCTTATCCTCAAGCCAGGATTTTTCAACCTTGAAGCACACTACAGGGTTTTCAATATTCTTTTCCGTTACAAACCCTGCATTCCCGACCCAGAGGTTAAAGTACTTGTAGACCTCATCTGAGGACAGATTTGAAGTCAGGGTTGATTTTGCTTTGAGCTGCTCGGCAATAGTTGTGGTCTTGCCTGCGGTCTTCTTTGCATCAAAACTCACATACGCAACGCAGGTGGCATTCTTCGGGAAATCAAATTTCACGGGATTTCCGCTTACAACGCGTACCTGTGAAAGTTCTTTTACTTCAACATTTCTTGCAGGTTCAGGGGAACCGCCGCCTCCACCGCCGCCACGGCTGCTGCCTCCGCTCTTTTTGCTTCCTCCACTATTTCCATCACTGTTTGAGTTGCTATCACTGCTGGAACTGCCTTCCAGTACAGTTATTGTAGTACCCTTTGAGGAAACTCCGTTTGCATTGTATATTGTCAGGTTTACAAGGTACGTTCCCGGGGCTGTATACACATAAACGGGATTAGGATCACTGGAGTCAGGTATTCCATCGTTATTGAAGTCCCACACCCTTGAAACTGCATTCCGGGAGAGATCATAAAACTGCACTGTCAGGGGAGCATAACCCTTTGTGACATTGCTACTGAAATTTGCAATTGGAACGTTTAAATCAGTGAAATCAGTGACAACTATGTAATTAGGCTTTGTTGCTGTACTATTCCCGGCGGCGTTTTCTACAGTTAGGCTGACTGTATAATTTCCTGGTTTTGTAAACGTGTGGGTTGCATTCATGGCATGTTTTGAATAGATACCGTCTCCAAAATCCCATAGCCATGAAGTTGGAGATCCACCAGTGCTGGTGTCTGTGAATAACACAACTAAAGGTGCAACTCCAGAAGTTACATTGGCTGTGAAGTTGGAAGCAGGTGGTACTGAGTTATACTTAGCTGTGAGGGGTAGATAGTCAATATTATTTTCGTCAATAACATAGGCTGAGTCTGCAATTCCGTCTCCGTTTGCATCAACAGTGGTTTGGGAAAAACCAGTCCCATCAGGCTTTGCCCAATAGTTACCTCCTATATATGGTCCACCAATAATGTTTGTACCACTGGTGAGTGTAGTATTCCAGGCTGTTATATTACTGTACTCTCCAATTTTTACATTCACGGTGTTATTGAAGTAGTTATTATAGTTAATACCCAGATATCCAGTCGCTTCAACTCCACAATCGGTACAGTACGTTATTTTGTTTCCAATTAACGTAGCTCCACCAGTTTCTCCTGCAACTATACCTGTTCCACAATTTGTTATCTCGTTGTTTATGATATCATAAGTTACCCCTGAAACATGTATTCCTATGCTACAGTTACTTATTTTATTACCACTAATTGGTGGTACATATCTCTCGTCAAATACGTATATACCTGTTTTACTGTTCGAAATTTCATTATTCACTATTGTGTTATATGAACCACAACAAGAGACATCTATACCATTACCTGAAACTCGATTCCCAGATATGGTAACAGCAGTACTCTCTGATCCTACTCTAATACCGCCATTCTCGATAACGTTGTTTGTTATATAGGTAGGGTTATTAGTGTGATATTCAGAGCCTCTATCAGGAGCCCATAAACTTACAATCACATCTCCGTGTATATTAAGACCAGTTAATATTACACCTGCATCGCTTATAGTGACAGTTTCAATTGAATCATCCGCTGGTTGTATGACTACACCGCTTGTTTCTGGTTTAATAGTTAATCCTGTTTTTGAAACATTTACATTTTCAAAATAAACTCCAGGTTTTATTAATATTACATCTCCAGCTTCTGCATTGTCTACAGCTTCCTGTATTGTATAATCTGATCCACTTCCATTGCCCACTATAATATCTTTTGCCGATACTGTAGGCGTTACTCCTATCAGGAAAATCAAAGTGAAAACTGCAAATAGGATCTTACTCTTCAATTTACTCCCCCGCTGATTTTATCTTCAAAAATAGTATCCATTTAGAATAATTTTATTATTCAGGTAATAAAATGTTGAGAATTATTTTTATTAATTTGATTATGCTTATTATCATATTTTCATTATTAGAGTGGATTTAAAATTGATATATGGAAATGCCAATATTTAATTAAATAAGTAAGATAGTCTCTAATTTTTGATACATATTGGATTTATTAAGAATATAAAGATTGAACCTACATTTACTAAGATGCGCAAAAATGAGATCTGCTGATTCACCCAGTATTATTGAGTTCATTCCAAAACCTGATTTAGCCTTATTATTGCTGCTAGCATTACAACTTCCAAATATGATATCTTTGATTTCATACCTTGGAAATATCTTTTAAGTTTTAAAATCTATGTCTTTGAAAAAAGAGTATCACATAATTCAAGTAGTATTGCAGGTTCAGGGGCTCAAATCGTTGCCACAATCCTTTGGCAGAAATCTGTTATCCAGAATTACCATTGGATCTGGAGAATTTTCTTACCATTTCTGAAGAGAGTCTTCCCGAACAGGTCACAATTGTTCTGGAAAAATCCACATTATGTTTTAATCCATAACCTATTACCTTGTCAAGAGCATTGTGTCTGCCTATGTCCTCTATTATGCAGATTTTCCCATGAGGTCCAAAAAATCCTACAATATGGATTCCTCCTGTTCTAATGTGAAGATCTGAAACCAGAGTTTCCTTCATTATTTTGCTTATTGTAGAAGGCTCTATGAGCATATCAGACTGGACTTTTGGAAGCCTGTCAGGATCAAGGTATGATGTATCGCCGCCGCATCCAGAAAGAACAGTTTTACTTGAAACCATTATCGAAAAAGGATTTTTTTGTCAGAACACCTGCACTAGTGGCAGCAGTATCCTTTTTTCTATACGCAAGGAGTCGATATCTTCCAGTTTGCGGATTATCCTTTCTGTGTATAGAAAACCTGTTATAAATTCTTCAAGCATTACCGGGCTTATTATTGCAGTTAGAGCATGGCGGCCATTGACAAATACAGAAAGGGGTACTTCAATCACAACATCATGTGATGAAGAAATCATTGATCGATTATCACTACGCCTTTTTGACGTAATCTAAACCAGGGAAGCAGGTTAGAATGATGTTCGGCAACTGTTGTCACAACTTGGTCCCCAGGCTCCCAGTCCAATCCTGTTACAACAATATTAATGGCTTCTGTCGTATTTTTAGTAAATACATTTATCCCTTCTTTCCCACGAATGAAATCACTAACTGTATCATGTGCATCCTGGTACCGCTGGGTTGCAATCCTTGTAAGCCTATGCATCCCCCCTACCAACATTAGCACGATATTGTTGGTCATACTCATTCATCGAAGCTACAACTTATTGAGGAATAAGACTGGTTGTAACACTATCCATAGATAGACTCCTAAAGATCGCCCCTGAGTTCAGAGCATTTCTGCATACCAGGGCAACTTTCCGAAATAAGAATTTTATCTCAGACAGGTAGGTAGTATACTTCTCGGTCAGCTGCGGAAAAGAATTAATACTGCTTCACCTGCAGGAAGGCTAGAAAGTAATATTCTAGGAATAACAGGTAAAAATCTATATCAAAAATATGTAGCCATCAACTCAGGACAGGATGATTAATCAGAAGCAATCTCCCGCTTTGAGATGATGGCTGCTGTAGTTTCATCCATGTTCAATAGTTCCAGAGTTCAGTAGTAACTTTTAGCACCAACCACAGCGGCGCCATTTGCGCCAGAACCACCAGTTACGGCAGCCCCAGCCACAATGTCCAAACCACATTATATTTACCTCCACGATTTTGCAGTTTTATTTGTTATTTTATGCTTTTCAGATGCTTAGAGGTGGACTTTCGGATCAGAGAGTTACACTGGAAAATTACACTCTCTAACCAAAGTCCTCAATATCCCCACTTATACTTTCACGGCATCTTTTAGAAGTCATTAGAGTTACTTGCTTCCGTTGGAGAGGAATAATTCTGCCATGAAAGTACGATTAAACATATAATTATGAATTATATAAAAAATCTAGAATAACTGTTTCTTAATATTAATAGTCTTAAGAAAATTGGATAAACCCTCTGTCAGTAAAACAAGCTCACTTTTGCATTTATTCCTCAATATCTAATTCTATTAAAACTCTCAATAAATCAGGAGTAATGATCTGTAGACAATCTGTGATTACTATTCAATCAAAAAAAGTAATCTCAAGAATAGCCGGGGCTCTATTTCCTGGCTAATTTCAATTTGAAGCCTTAAGAGATTTGCATCTGGTTGGAAAGATTGCACGACTCTTTTTATTTTTAAACTTTATAACTTCAATCATTCCTGTTTTAAGTAAAATTTGTATATAAATGGCGGCTGTTCAATAAGATAAGTTTTTTGATTTAACTTATAGATGAAAATAGACGCAGTAGTAAGCTTATGACATATTATTATCTTTAAATGGACTACTTTCTTTTTAAAAATCTCCGATTCCTATTAATTTTTTTGCCCACTTTAACTTCTTTTTCTTAATTGTGTTAACTCTTGGATCTTCAAAATCAAACCCTGCAAGCTTAATATTTTTTGCTCCGAACTCCCTTGCTAAGAAAAAGCATCGGTCTCCGTCGCTAAACCCCCCAAAATTATACACCTTGTCAAAAGGTTTTGCCTGAGTAGTCGCAATAAATCTCTTAAAGCGAGGTACATATTTCTCGAGTTTATCAATATTGTCTCCGTGTGCATGGATAAGGACTATAGAACCCTTTTCACAGGCAAGAATCTCTTTCTCAATATCAGCTTCTGAGTTGCCGTCAAGGTCGGTGCAGATAACCTCAGGTACAATGCCCATGTCCATAAGAACTGCGGCTGCCCCATCGGCTGCAATTACTGTAAAATCCGAAAAATTGATTTCCGAAAGCTCTCTCCTGAGTTTGGGAGCATTTCCGCATACCAGGACAGGCTTTCCAGAGATCAGGGCTTTAAGCTCGGATAGGCTGACAGTGTTTTCCTCTGTCAGCTTGCGGGAAAGAAATTGAGCTGCTTCTTCATCACCGGCACGGTCGAATCCGAAATCCTCAAGTATTTGTTCGTAAATCGGCTCCCAGGCAGCAAAATTCATTTCAGTCAGTCCTTTCCCATTTTGTAGTTTGGCTTCTAACCTCTCTTTGATCTCCAAACCTCTTCAGGGTTTACTTTTTGCAATACCCATCTTCATGGCAATGCCCTCGACATCCCAGTCTTTCACAAGGGCTCCGGAAACATCGATATCGCTGCCAAGCTCAAGGATATCGGCTCTTACCTCTTCTGCAATCAGATCCTTGAGGGTTTCAACGAGCTTCAATACTCTTTCATCTCCAATCCGGACCGAGACGCGGATATTTTCATCCACGACAAGGTCAAGTTCTTTCCTCATATCCTGAAGCCTGCGAATTACTTCTCTTGCATATCCTTCAGCTTCCAGTTCGGGAGTCAGGTTCGCATCTACATAGACAAGGCCAGCATCGAATTCTGCACTTGCTGTACCTTCGGGCAGGGTCTCTTTGAAATTTGCCATGTTCGAAGTTACTGTAACCGTTGTTCCGTCTGCAAGGGAGAGTTCAAACTCGCCAGCCTCAGAGAAAGCTTTCTTCAGGGCAAAGCCGTCAACTTTCTGCAGGGCAGGAATGACTTTTCCTGCATCTTTCTTGAAAACAGGGCCTATTTTGCCCGGGTCTGGAATCACTTCAAGCCCGAGTTCATCCCAGCTCTTGCCTACAGGCGTCAGCACAATTGCCTTGGAATTAGTCTGATCCATAAGGACTGAGCGCAAGCTCTCGACAGCCTTTGCTGCATCCTCACTTTCAGGGGAAACAATTATTCGGGATACAGGCCATCTGAGCTTTCTTCCTGCTTTCTGGCGGGCATTTGAGGTGGCTTCCACAATAGAACGCACAGTGTCCATTGCTGACTCAAGTTCAGGATCGAGATAAGCTTCATTGACTGTCGGCCAATCGCACATATGAACCGATTCCAGTGCGCTCGAGTCTGCGTTTCGGATCAGGTTCTGGTACATCTCTTCAGCCAGGTAAGGCATGAAAGGCGAGATCAACTTCGTAAGGGTTACATAGACTTCATAAAGCACGCAATAAGCTGCAAGCTTATCGGGATCCTCAGCCTCGGTCCAGGTTCTTGGGCGGATAAGCTGGATATACCAGCGGGAGAGGTCTTCCAGAATAAACTCCATGATTTCGCGCACGGCTTTATGCAGCAGATACCCGCTCATCGCTTCGTCCACGGTTTTGACAACGGATTGGACTCTTGAGAGAATCCATCTGTCCTCCACCCTGAGCGCGTCTTTTACGGAATCCAGGCTAATTTTTAAAGGATTAAAATTGTCAAGCGCCATGTATGGCAGAGGGAACCTGAAAACATTCCAGAGAATATTAATTGAACGGTGGATAGTTTCCACTTCTTCAAGGTTGAATTTCAGGTCGTCCCAGGGCGCACTTGAAGAAAGCACATAGGCACGCAGGGTATCAGCCCCGAACCTGCCAACGATATCCATCGGTGAAATCACGTTTCCAAGGCTCTTGGACATTTTCTTTCCGCCCGCATCAAGCGTAAAACCGTGCATGAGCACACTCTTATATGGCGCCTGTCCGAAGCCTACCATGCTTGCTCCCAGTTGAGAATAGAACCAGCCACGGGTTTGGTCATGTCCCTCAGTGATAAAGTCAGCAGGCCACCATTCATCGAACTGCTCCCGTGTCTGCGGGAACTTCAGGGTAGCCCATGAAGCGACAGCCGAATCAAACCAGACATCAAAAACGTCTTCCACGCGCTTCTTCTCTCCGCCGCACTCACAGGGGATAGTGACTTTATCCACATAGGGTCGGTGAAGTTCGATGTCCCCGGCTGTTCCTGATTTTTCCAGCAGTTCGGCTTTGGTCCCTATTACCTCAAGCTTTCCGCACTTTTTACACTTCCAGACCGGTATGGGAATTCCCCAGTAACGCTGCCTGGAGATACACCAATCCCGGGCGCCTTCCACCCAGGTTCTGAAACGGGCTGAACCTGCCCAATCAGGGTACCAGTCTACAGCATCGATTTCCTCAAGCATCTTATCTTTTATCTCGGTAACTTTGAGGAACCACTGTTCGGTTGCCAGATAGATAATGGGCGTTTTGCAGCGCCAGCAGTGCCCGTACCTGTGCGTGATTGTCCCTTCCGCAAGCAACCTGTTGCGTTCCCTGAGATCTTCAACTATAATCGGGTTTGCTTCCCTTACATTCTTGCCTGCATATTCCCCGGCTTCCTCGGTATAGGAACCATTCGGGCCCACCGGGCAGAGAATCGGAAGGTTATACTTCACACCAAGGTTAAAGTCATCCAGACCGTGTCCAGGGGCGATATGTACACAGCCTGTGTTTTCTACAGCTACGAAATCGGCAAGATAAACTCCGTGCTTTATCTCATTCTGGATGGGCACAAGATCCCAGACAGGGCTTTCGTACTCAAGTTTTGTAAGCTTGTCACCGCGCATCGTTTCAAGTACTTCGTAGTCAACATACCTTCCCTGTTTAAGGACATTTTTGATAAGGTCTGTAGCCGTAATCAAAATTTCTTCGGAACCGTCCTGCCTGATAGCTCTGAATTTCGAGTATTCAAAGTCTGGATGTACGGCTACAGCTACGTTTGCAGGAATTGTCCAGGGGGTTGTTGTCCAGATGACTATGAAGGTGTTTTCCTCACCTTTGACCTTGAATTTCACATAAATGGAAGGGTCGGTTCTTTCGGAATATTCAACCTCTGAATCCGCAATTGCCGTCTCACAGCGTGGGCACCAGTTGACCGAGCGCTTGCCAACTTCAAGCAGGGCTTTTTCGTTTGCCTGCTTAAGGGTCCACCAGGCAGCCTCGATGTAGTTGTCTTTTAAGGTCATGTAGGGGTCTTCCCAGTTCATCCAGACCCCAAGCCTCTGGAATTGTTCGGTCATTGCCTGTTTCTGGGTGAGAGCGAATTCCTTGCATTTTTCAATGAAATTCTCTACCCCAAAGCTCTCTATGTCCTTTTTCGATTTGAAGCCTAGCACACCTTCGACTTTGACCTCGATTGGCAGGCCGTGCATATCCCAGCCCGGGCGCTCGAGGATATTATGGTTATTCATGGAATAATAGCGAAGAATGGAGTCTTTAATGATCTTGTTCCAGGCAGTCCCAAGGTGGATATGTCCGGTCGTATATGGGGGTCCATCAACAAAAAAAAGCTTTTTTCCGGTCTTGCGGTGCTCTCGGGTTTTTCGATAAGCTTCGCTATCTTCCCAGAGCTGCGTTACCTTCTTTTCGATTTGCTCTGCATTATATTTGGCAGTGATTTCTTTTATCATATAGGGGTCTCCCTGAAGAAAGATTAGGTAAAGTGAAAGTGCGGTCAGTGCAGTTCTTATTCTGCAGCCGCTCGATATGTATTACTAATAAATTTTAACCGGTGGACTGTTGGAAAACTTTACTACCGGTCGCTTATATATTATACTTCAAATAAGTATTTAACGAACACAATATCCGTTTTCGGGAAAGAAAACCTTTGCCTATCCTGAAAGAAACGGATCTTCCACACGCCAATCAATTTATTCAGTAATTGCTGAACTTGATTTAAGCTTTGTTATAACCAAGCCTTTTTTTAATAAAGCTTGATCGCAAGCCTTTTTAAAAAAGGCTTGAGCGCAAACTTTTTAGAAAAAAGTTTGATCAAAAACCTTTTGAGAAAAGGTTTTATCGAAAACGGCATGCCTTTTGGATTTGGTAACCTTATCCCCAAACCCTATCCGGTGTGATAAACCGGCGCAATGGTTTCAGTCAAGCCTTTTCTTAAAAGGGTTGCAGCGCAATGGTTTCAGAGCAGCGGTTTGTGGACTAAAACCAATAAGAAAGACTCAAGGGATAAAAGAAACGGGCAATTGTGAGAAAAAGGGGAGAAAATTCTCCCATATTAAAAATTTGTTTGAAAAAATAGTTATAAGAGAATTTTTATTTGCAAGTCTATTCTTCTTATCTTCTACCCCTGAGGGTTTTCCATATTACAGCAATTCTCTCTATATCAATATGAGTGTAGCCTTCTTCTTTTGTAGTCCATTTAAGGCTGAGAACCCCATCATTGACTTCAGCAGCAATTCCTCTGTATGTGGTATTCCCCCCAATGTCGATCTCAACTTCTTTGCCCAGATAATACTTCTCAATGAACTCCTGTTTCATTATCCTCAACTCTCGGAATTTAATTTCCGGATGACAGTCCGGTGATACAATTACTAGGATATAGTTAGTTTCATGCAGTATATTATATTTAAAAAAACAGGGATTCTGAACATAGCTTCTTTATCCGCGAGTTAAAGAACCCCTGATATCGAATTTGCCTTAAAGCTGACCTGAATACCTGAAAATAAATTTGTATAATGGTTCAGAATCCTAAGCTTTTCCCATACACGGTAGGGAAGATCAGGACCCTGAACTTTCCTAACCAAGATCAAAAACCTGGCTCAGGCTTATTAAACCCGTTTTCAGGTTCTACGACAGGAGCATCAAAGAAAGGAATTTCTGCATCTGCAAACCAGGCTTCGAGGAAGCTCAGCAGATGATATTTCATGAAAACCACAAAGGGAACACTAAGGAAAAACAGGGTCCCCAGGATTAAAAACAGTTCTATAATGATAAAGGGGGTCAGGAGTATCCAGATAAAAGATTCCGATACAAGCAGAGAAAATAAGAAGTACAGAACCCCGTCAAAAATAAGGAAACCAAGCACCAGAACCAGCATCATCAGCACGAAGAGAAAAATTACAATAATGCCCGTCCCTATCCCGAGTGCAAACCTGACAAGCCAGTAAACTACAACCTCCTTCCAGCTTTTTCTGAAATTTCCATAAATCATGCGGAAAGCTGGAAGGATGCCTTTATCCCGGTAAATGGAAACTGGGATTGCAAGACTGATAAAGGATTCTATTGCAATCGCAAGCAGAGCTAATAAGATAAATAATCCCACAAGCCAGAAAATCTCTCCAAGCAATTTAGGCCAGGCAAAATCAGAAGGACTTTCGAGGATAATGGGGAGAATGGGGAGAAAGGCTATTCCAAGGAGCACCAGAAATACAAGCCCTATGGCTAAGCGCACCAGCAGTAGATAGAATCCCTTTCCAAGGAACCTTCGTGAATAAGCCCAGAACTTTACTTCGTTTCTAACAAGGGATTCCACAAAAACAAACTCCATGACACTGGAAATATACGAAAGAATCAAAACTAGAATAAGAAAGAATAATACTGC
Organism: Methanosarcina flavescens; assembly: GCF_001304615.2. Taxonomy (NCBI): domain Archaea; kingdom Methanobacteriati; phylum Methanobacteriota; class Methanomicrobia; order Methanosarcinales; family Methanosarcinaceae; genus Methanosarcina; species Methanosarcina flavescens. Next base: position 2,884,365 of record NZ_CP032683.1, read on the forward strand.
TATTAAAATTGCGGGGATTGACAAAGTTGCTGGGAGTTCAATAATCGGAAAATTGTTTCCTAAGTCTTGCATCTCCGTACTGTAATTGGTCGAACTCCCATAACCCGATCCAGCCCCGCCTAACAGAATGATAATTGCGAGTTTTGCCCATTTCCAGAAGTCAAAAGGTTCAAAAAGAACTTTTCTTGTTCTTGAGATAGCTCTATATACTGCTTCTATTCCGTACCAGCTCATGATATAGAATTTTGTTCAGATGATAAATAATTATCTAGAAAGTCAGATTTGAGAATTCTCAAATAAATGTAAATGTATCCATACATTAAAATTTATTTCTGAGCAAATCATTTTCAGAATTCAGCGATCTTTTCAGAAATTCAGTAATCTTCTCAGAAATTCAGTGACCTTCTCAGGTCTAGATAGTGGACTTATTTATCAGCTTCTCGTTTTATCCAGAGTTTGTGCTCAGTCATATTGCCTTTGCGGTGATCAGAACTGCGAGACCTGGATAGCGCTTCGAAGCCTGAGACAACCTCAAACAGCTCCTCGTCGATGCCACTCTGCCGCACACGGTAAAATTCTCCATTAAGGTTCTCAAGCAATTCCTCAATATTTTTGTCGGCACGCTGCATTGCTGCCAGCCTGCTCGAATTTTCACTTGCCAGGGATTCGGCACAAGCCCGAAAAAGTGAGACGAAAAGGTATTCACTTATTATCGCTCGTGTGGTTTCTTCGCTGTCCCCTATGACTTCAGGCAGGTTCTTAGTTGGCCAGGAGAGTTTAGCCAGATCACTTTGCCAGGTCTCGTCCAGTGGCAGCAATCGCTGACTGACTGGCTCATAAGTAATCCTGGTTTTGTGGCGGTTATAAAAAAGATAGAGTTCAGTATTCTCGTCCTGGCTGCGAAGCTTTTCGCTCTCCAAAAGAATCTGTCCTATAAGCGGAGTAATAGCCTTGACAGAGTTTGGTACCGCAAACAGCCCGACAAGTGGCAAACCCGCTTCTGCCAAACGTGAATAAACACGTTCACCTACACCCCAAACCTGAACTTTGCCTGGCAAAGCTGCCAGCTTCTTGACGGCATAATCCTTTATAATATCATTAAACTGACCTACCAGCCCCTGATCTGAACCAAATACAACAGCACCCACCGTGCCAGTACTCATCTGCTTTTTTCGTTTTGAAGGAGTAACTGAGGTTCCGATTTCCCGGAAACATGTGCTCAATCCTAACTCAACTGTACGATAGTAGTCAGACAATGCACTGACTGATTTTTCATATTGTCCTACATTTGAGGCTGCCAGAGCTTTCATTGTTCGAACGACAGATTGAAGATCATTTGCTCTATCGATTTTTAGGCGCAGACTTGCCAGAGTTTCGCTCATTGTTTCTCTTCAGCCTCCGGTTCGGGTTTTCCTTCAGTTTGAACTTCCTGCCCTGTTTTATCGCCAGTCTGGGATTCAGGCACGGATTTTTCCCCAGCTTTAGCTTCTGACTCATTCTCTGTTTCGGCTCTGGGCTGAAAATGTTCCAGTGCTTTACGCGCGATCCCAAGGATTGTTTTTCGGTCATTGTCGGTCAATTCTGCATCAGCTTTGAGATGTTCGCGCACCTCTGCAGGGATATCAGCTACTGCCCTGCGTAGGGACGCTTCAGCCTCCTCCATCCGATCAAGTGGCACGCTGTCGAAAAGTTTAGCATTTAAAGCAAGCAGAAGAACAATTTGATCGGGTACGGGCAATGGAGAGGATTCCGGCTGCTTGAGAAGGGCACGGATACGCCTGCCATGCTCTATTATCCTGCGTGTGTTCTCATCCAGCCTGGCACCAAACCGGGTAAAAGCTTCGAGTTCTTCAAACTGCGAGTAGGCTAGCTTTAGATCTCCAGCCACTTCGCGGTAGGCAGCAAGCTGTGCTTTACCGCCTACGCGGGAAACAGATTTGCCGACATCAACTGCAGGCAGTACTCCCAGCTCAAACAATGAAGGTGAGAGGTAAATCTGCCCGTCAGTAATTGAAATCAAATTGGTTGGAATATAGGCTGAAATATTCTGTGCTTCGGTTTCAATAATGGGAAGAGCAGTAAGTGAGCCCCCACCTAGCTTTTCGAACAGGTGGGTAGCTCGCTCCAATAACCGTGAGTGGATATAAAAAATATCGCCAGGATACGCTTCACGCCCCGGAGGGCGGCGAAGCAAGAGGGAAAGTTCGCGATAAGCACGCGCATGATTGGTCAGGTCGTCATAAACAATTAGCACATCCCGGCCAGCTTCCATAAAATACTCTGCAATGCTAGTAGCAGCATAAGGAGCAATATAGGTTAGTCCTGATGGGTCGTTGCCCTCAGTCACCACAACGACAGTATAATCCATTGCACCTTTTTCGCGCAAGGTTGCTACTGCCCTGGCAACTGCTGAGGCACGCTGACCAATTGCACAATAAACACATAGGACATCATAATCGCGCTGATTGAGGATTGTATCAATTGCAATTGCAGTTTTTCCAGTCTGACGATCTCCTAAAATTAACTCTCTCTGGCCACGTCCTACTGGAATTAACGCATCAATAACTTTGATACCTGTTTGAAGGGGCACGCTGACAGGAGAACGGTTCATAATTGCTGCACTGGGGCGCTCAATAGGCAAGCGCTTACTGGAGATTACAGGTCCTTTGCCGTCCAATGGGCGGCCCAGAGGATCGATCACTCGCCCTAACAAACCCTCGCCTACAGCTACATCCATAACCCTACCAGTACGTTCAACCTGGTCCCCTGCATTCAGATGATAGTATTCGCCGAGCAGGACAACCCCGATTTCCTCTTCGTCCACGTTAAAAGCAATCCCATACACATCGCCGGGAAACTTTATCAGTTCCTCAAAACCCACACCAGGAAGGCTGAAGACATTGGCAATACCTGTAGAGACCGTCTTTATAGTGCCAACCTCCCTTAGAGTAAGCCTTGGAGTGGATGACTCACGTACCTCGCTGATCTCATTGAAAACCCTATCTAAAATATCCTTCAGGCTTGTAGCTTCCATGTCCATCGACTCTTTATGTGGATTTTGGCTAGGATTGACGCTTTGTTCAGTTAAAAATTAGGGTTCATTCTCAGACTCCTGCTCATTCCCGGATTCCTATTCAGGTTTAGATATATCAGATGTGGTTTCATGCCTGGTTACGCTCCAGATTCGGTTTTTGACCTTGATTCATCCGATTCAGGCTCAGGCTCTGGTTTGGCCTCACCTCTGGGCTGTTCTTTCAGAAGCTCGTCAATACTTGTTTCCAGAGATGTGAGATAATCTTTAATACTCCACGCCACTTTTTGTCCGTTTGTTGTTAACTCAATACCGTTGACCAGATCCGGAGTAGTTTCGAACTTTGGTTGAATTTCTACATTAAGTGCTTCCTTAATTGTCTTTTTTATCAGATCGCGCTGTGTTTGAGGAAGATCGAATGCGGTGCGTACATTCACGGAACCAGGTGACGCACTAATCTCTGAGGTCAGTTGCTCCTTCTCTTCACCTTTTAACTCGTGCAGTCTTCGAGCAAACACGTCAACAGCACTTTCTTCGAGGCTTGCTCCAGCCAGATCTCTCAGGACTTTTCTAGCTATGGCAAAAACTTCCTTTTGAGTCCGGCGGCTTATCTCCCGATTTAAGTTCTCTCTGTCAGTCCTTAATGCTTCCAGCTGTTTTGCCTTCAAATCCAAAGCTTCTCTCCGTGCTTCCTCTAGGAGCCGCTGGCGTTCTGCTCTTGCTTCATCCTGTGCCCTTTTGAGGAGTTCGGCGCGCTGTTGGTCAAATTCCTCGTTCTTACGCTTGAACTCTTCTTTCTCTCTTTGTGCTTCTGCCTCTTTTGCATCGGCATTCGCAAGTTCATCTGCCACCTTTTTCTCACGCGTATCAATAGCGTTGAGAATGGGTTTATAAAGAAAGCGCTTCAGCAACCACACAAGTATGAGGAAGTTGAATATCTGTGCAATGACAGTGAACCAATCGATCAGCATAAGCTATTTTCCTCTGCAACTCAGGTAATTGCTCTATTCCAGAACGGGTTGGCAAAGATCAGAATAATCGAGATAACGAAACAATAGATAGAAAGAGACTCGATCATAGCCAGTCCAACGAACAGGGTCCGGGTAATGGTTGCCGAAGCGTCGGGTTGCTGTGCCAGTGAACTCAGAGCTGTCGCAACAGCTCGCCCTTCACCGATTGCAGGTCCTAGAACCCCAATACCTATAGTGATACCGGAGGTGGCAATTGATGCCACCGCGATTATAGTTGTATAATTATCTAAAGCCATAATATCCCCTTCTGTTCTTAGTTGTTATTTCTATTCTTATTCTCCAGTTTCACGCCTGGATTTGCTGGTTCGGGTGGCGGCAGTAATATAAACTGTAGCCAGGATACTGAAAATATAGGCCTGCACCATTCCAATGAGCAGACCTAGAGCAATCATGAGCTCCGGGAAGATGAACGGCGCAATGGTCAGCAAAATGGCAACGATCATCGTGCCACTCATAATATTACCGAACAGACGAATTGCCAGAGACATGGTGCGGGATAGCTCACTGATTATATTAAACGGCAACATAATAATCGTAGGTTCTGTATACGACCTCAGGTAGTAACCAACTCCTTGCTCTTCGATCCCGAAAAGCGGCACAGCTACAAACACGCATAATGCAAGCGCAGCAGTGGTTGAAAGAGAGCCAGTAGGCGGTTCATAGCCTGGAATAATAATACAAAGGTTAGCTACGGCAATGAACAGAAAAAGAGTGCCCAGAAAACCCAGATACTTTCGTGGCTTATCCAGGCCGACGTCATCAATCTGCTTCAAAATACTCGTGACAATAATTTCCAGAATATTCTGCCAGCGAGAACGTTTTAGACCTGTGGAAAGTTTGTCTGTAACGATTTTTGAGCCGACTGCCATTACAAGCATTAGTCCCCAGGTGTACACAATGGTAGCGTTGAACTTGATAAATCCGTACTGCCAGAAAATCAGCTCATCAGGGCTAATTCGCATGACTGGCCTCCTTTGTTAACTGATTCGATTCTTCCTCCGGGAGTCTGGTGAATCTGAGCACAACACTGCGCATAACGAAAAACCCGAATAAGCATATTAACAGCCTCTCCTAGTGGCCTCCTGAAGCGAAGCAAAATCCAGCAACAGAGGTGCCAGTACGCAGCAGCAGGCTGCCGAGGAACCACAATGCGGGTCGCCTGGATGAAAGCCCCCTCTGAACCGTCCACCAGAGACCTCCGAAGAAAAAAGCTCCTAGCAAAAAACCAGCTGCCAGCGCCGAGGTGAGATTTAAAGCATCATTCATTGTTATCCTCCTCATTCTGTTGCATTTCCCTATGCTCCCTGCTTACCCAGTACCATGCATTCAGGCAGCCGATAAATAAGCCAATAATCAGCATTGTGAGTGTCCAGGAATAGCTCACTGGATAATGCTCATCCAGCCAGAGCCCAAGTGCAGCACCAAGCAGGGTTGGAACTGCCACTGACCAGCCTACAAGCCCCATCATGCCTAAACCAAGCCAGACAGTCCGGTTCACCTGGCGCTGTGCTCTGAGCTTGCGTTCAGCTTTTGCCCCAACCTGGCGGGCCAGGCGGGGTTCGTCTTTTGAAGGTTTTTCTGCCATTCTGTCAGCCACTTCGAAACTCTGCTAAGCGACGTATAAGCCCGATTTCCAGCTTTGCCATTACTGAGCGGACTTTTTGTTCGGTCTCATCTACAGCCAAAAACTCGTTCTCTACTGTTTCCTTCAACTGGCTCAGGTCCGTTCCGGCAATAGCATTGCGCACAGAAACCAGCACATTCGGACCGGTTTTTACCAGTACGCCTTCATCGACTGCAACATAAATCTCGCCCTCTGCCTCGGTTTCGTAGGTAAGGATCCCGGGTTCCAGAGCTGCAACAAAATCAAGTCGATGTGGCAGAAGTCCAAGTGAACCTGCGCGAGTTTCGGCAATTATGCGTGATACGCCTTTCTTATCTGCGAAGACCTTGAAAGGCAGGAGAATTTTAAGATCCATGAGTGCTGAGTTCATGATCTTTCCCTGCTTGATTTTTTGGCTACCGCTTCGTCAATTGTTCCAATCATGTAAAGATCGCCTTCAGCATATTCTTTGAATTCGTCGCGCAAAATACGCTCACAGCCATCGAGCGCATCTGAAAGGGCGACAAATTTGCCTTTATAGCCTGTGAATTGTTCTGTAGTGAAAAACGGTTGTGTAAGGAAGCGTTCCAGTCGGCGGGCACGGGCTACCACGTTGCGGTCTTCCTGCGACAGCTGCTCCAAGCCAAGCATAGATATAATATCTTTGAGTTCGGCGTATTGTGCAAGTGTCTGCCGAATTTCCTGAGCCAGACGATAATGCCTTTCACCTATAACGCCAGGTGTAGATATTTTGGAATTTGACTGCAAGGGATCAATAGCTGGATAAAGCCCCTCACTTGCTCTTTTACGTGAGAGAACTATAGAGGCAGACAGATGCGAGAATGTGTGCACAGCCGCAGGGTCCGTAAAGTCATCAGCCGGCACATACACGGCCTGGATTGACATAATGGCTCCGGCGTCTGTATTGGAAATGCGTTCTTCCAGTTCCGACAGCTCAGTGCCCAGTGTCGGCTGGTAACCAAGGCGCGAAGGCATCTGTCCCATCAGGCCGGATACCTCAGAACCAGCTTGGATAAACCGGAAAATGTTATCTATTAGCAGCAGCACATCGCGATGTTCATCGTCCCGGAAATATTCTGCCATTGTCAGAGCCGTATGACCTACCCGGAAACGAGCGCCTGGAGGTTCGTTCATCTGCCCGAAAACCATGACCATATTGGGGAGCACCCCCGCAGCTTTCATGTCACGATAAAGCTCTTCCCCTTCACGACTGCGTTCGCCTATGCCGCAAAATATACTTACTCCCTGATGATGCTTGACCATATTGTGAATCATTTCTGTTAGCAGAACAGTTTTGCCAACCCCTGCTCCCCCGAAGAGCCCAGTCTTGCTACCGCGTTCAAGAGGCACCAGCACATCGATAACCTTGATGCCAGTCTCGAAGACCTCAGAAATTGTAGACCGACGCAACAGTGGCGGTGGAGCCTGATGTATAGAACGCCATCGAATATCGGATGGCTGCTCCTTGCCGTCTATGGCATTTCCAAATACATCGAACATTCGTGAGAGGATTCCCCTACCAACAGGCGCCTTCAAAGGTCCACCTGTGTCTCTCACTTCCATGCCTCGAGCAAGACCTTCGGTAGGATTCAGAGCGATTCCGCGGAGATGGTGTGCATCAAGCTGGGTCAAAACCTCAATAGCAATCTGGTTTTCCTTTCCTGCACGCAGCAACGTGTATACAGACGGCAAATGCCTCTCGAAAAATACATCTACGATGCTGCCACGGACTGAAATAACCGTGCCGAGGTTCTGGGTACTATCTTTACTTTCCATATTTACCTTTAACAGCTCCTTCTTAGCTGCATCGTACCGTTTTTATTACTGAGCACTTTTTCCTGGGACGACTGGTAAGAATCAAGGGTAATAATGAAAGTTCAAACCAACCTGATACTATAAAGCTCTCAGTGACAAGAGACGTCAAAGAAAACATAGAAATGCATCAACTTTCAGGTAATGTCTTTCTCGTCAGGTTGTTATTCTTGTCAAGTTGTTATATTGACTTATAAGCCCCATTCTGCCAGCAAATTGTTTCCTCTTTATTCCCCTTTCCCATAAAGAAGTATATCAATTTAATATATTAAATTGATTTTTATATTTTTATGCCCTGTGGAATTTTCAGGTTTAATGCAGTTTTTATAAGAGATTCCATTGCTTAATTTTAAGAACTTCAGATTAGTGTGCCAGAGCCCTTTTTGTGATCATTTGGCCTGATATCTGCATAAGAGTGCCAATTACCTGTTTTTCAGCTCTAAAAGAAATAGTCCAGAAAAGAATAAGCTATTTTCACAACGTCAGGAAAGACGGAAAAAAATAAGTTAGCGGGCCCGCCGCGATTCGAACACGAGTCAATGGGTATCTTCGTAAAAATCTTACTTCGAAGCCCATTAGGATATCCTGGCTACCCCACGAGCCCGCAGTGCAGCACTATTGATAGAAGCTATCCATATTAAACTTTTCTCTCAAAATTAAGACGGCAGGAATATTGGGGCAAATAGAAATCTGACAGAAGAAAATTGGGGCTAAAAAAGAGCAGAAAAAGGACAAAAGGGTACAATAAAAGAGATAAAAGGATGAAGAAAAAATCCCAGAACTTGTAAGGCAAAATTCAGAATAATTAAGTTAAAAAAGCGCTAATTGGGAAAAGATCAGCCTGAAATCTTGGTATAAAATGCCCAACTGGATAAGGATAACCAGTGAGAGAATAAAAATATATAGTAAGTGTAACAAAATTAAGAGTACACAGTAAGAAAAAGAGTGGAACTGGTAATATCGATGCAAGCTAATGATTTAATATAATTTCATAGTGCAGGAAGCGATAAAGATAGGATACAGAAAGTACGAGGGTCTATAAAAATGGATAGGGTTTCAACAGGGATAGAGGAGCTTGACAGGAAGCTAAGTGGGGGTTATCCTGTAAACAAAGTAACCCTTATAACAGGCATAGCAGGGAGTGGGAAAACAATCTTCGGAATCCACTTTATTTATAAAAACTGTCTTGAAGGCAGAAAATGCATGGTAATTGCTACCGAAGAAACCCCTGAGGATGTTCTCTACCAGGCAAGTCTTTTAGGGCGCGACCTTACCCCGTACTATGAGAGCGGACAGCTTATTATAGAAAATATCTTCGAGAACCGTTCCGAAATGATAGGACAGACCAGGTATGGGTTCAAGCCTGAAAGTCTGGATATTGAAATTCCCAATCTTGTAGAATTAATACACGAAGGAACGGAATGTCTTGTTATAGACAATATAGGCACCTTTGCTCTCAGGGTGTCCATAAAAAGGCTCAGGGACCAGTTTGATGCGCTGAATTACCTGGTAAGGAAAAAAGGCTGTACTGCGCTTTTAATCATGGATGAGTCAGCACACAACATAACCCACCAGCTTGCTGAATATTCGGTTTACGGGTCTATTCGCCTGCTGGTAAGAGAAAATTGTTACCTTGGAAAAATGGAGCGCTACCTGAGTATACCCAAGATGCGCAGCACTCCTGTTTCTCCTGAGATGTCTGTTTTTGAAATCACATCCGAAGGGATAAAGATTCGTGAGTCCGGGGGAGGAAACCTTGTGGAATAAAAAAAGCAAACCGAAAATTCTTATTGTAGATGACATGCCTGAAAACCTAGAGCTTATTGAAGCTTATCTTTCAGTAGAACCCTATGATGTCATTACTGCCAGTAGCGGGAAAGAAGCTATTCAGAAATTAGAGGAAGAGGAACTTGATATGATTCTCCTGGACGTCATGATGCCCGAGATGAGCGGTTATGATGTCTGTAAAATCGTCAAAGGCTATCCTAAAACTCAATTTATCCCGGTTTTGATGCTTACTGCGCTTTCCCAGATTGAAGATAGGATCAAAGGAATTGAAGCCGGAGCTGATGATTTTCTTACAAAACCCATAAACAGGCTTGAGCTCAAAACCAGAGTAAAATCTCTACTCAGGGTAAAATACCTCCATGATACGCTGGTGGCTGAACGCGACATCCTTGAGATAAAAAACCGGGTACAGGGTATCCTGACCGCAGTCATTCCTACTCTGCTCCAGGTTGTCTCAAATGACGAAAAGAAGATCATAATTAACCAGATGACAGGCATGGTCGAGAATACCCTGCTTGAAATGTACCATCTTGAAAACAGGAAGATGGATTTCGCTTACGCAGGCGAGGTTTGCGCCGAGATTATGAACCAGCTGGGTGGAAACTTCTGTTCTGAAATGGGTGAAAAAGATAGCTTGTGCATAGTAAAGGGAACAAAATGCCCCTGGAAGGGGGAAGAAGCCCGAAGAAACCCTATTCTATGCACTTTGACCAGGAAAATATTCTCAATCATAACTTTGAAAGTAGACCCTGATTTCCATCTTGAAGCACTTAAGACTATAGGGAACAGGAATGATTGCTGTGAATTCCTTATAAGAGGAAGACAAAGCTCTGTTTTTAGTTAAGCCTGTAAAAGTTCATCTCATGCCTGTGATTATTTGTACTCCTTCAGAGGTAATATCAAATAGGGAATATTTGACAGGCACGGCTTTATCCCTCATCTTTTCAATGTAAAGATATTTTTTTGTTTTTCCAGATTTAAAATTCTCCTGTGAAGTTAACCGTATCAGCCCGAAGACCATATAGCCGGTAAGCCTGTGGGTAAGATCGTAAGAGTCCTCATCCATTATAAAAAGGGTCGTGCATCCATTTTTTAGAAGAATAATACTGATTGAACTGAACTCATCGGCAAACTCTCTTATATCTTGATTTATAGCCATTACCCCTATATTGTCAATAACCACGACATCAACTTCCGAAGATATGGAACTGAGGTACTCGATTATATCGGTGTCTACAGCACAGAGCCCTTTCCCGAATTTGGAAGCGCTCTTGATTTTATTCATTTTGTCCTCAAAGATATTCCTGATAGTAAGCCCCCCACTCTCCAGAAAAGGCTTGAGATCAAGGTTGAGGCTTCGGGACTGGTTGAGGATATCTTCTGTAAGTTCCCTTGTAAGGATCAATGTGCATTTCTTGCCTTCCTTGCAGTTCCTGTGAAGGAAGTGAATCCCAAGAATAGTCTTCCCCGAACCCGGAGGACCTGTAACCAGAATACTTTTTCCTTTAGGATAGCCTCCATCTATCAGTATATCCAGCCCCTCTATCCCTGTAGATAAACTTTCCATATAATCACATCTCAGTAGCAGATAATTTTCATAGTTATTATAACATGTCTTAAGTGATATAATCTTTACCAAGTAATTAATTAAGTCCTAAAATAGAATTATAATAAATGACCAAAACTTCTTGACCAATCTCAGGAAGGTTAACCACGGAAAGCATAGAAAACACGGAACAAAAGAAGTAAGAGGTACAGTTAATCTGTGCTTTCCGTATCTTTCGTGATTAAGTAAATGCAAATATTTACGTCATGAACTATAAATAAGCTCCAGTACTGAGAGCTAAACAACATTAAATAAAAGAGTAATATGAACTTTAAATCTCTGACTTTAAATAAAAGAGTGATATAATGGCTCTGTAGAAATCCTTAATTTAATCCATAATAATTGTATTACTTTTTTGTTTATATTATAGACTATTAGTTTAACTTTTACTTCTTTTACTTGATTTCTAACCTTTCTTGCTCTTAATGTTTCTCCAAATTTTCTTTTTACAACAGATATTATTGTCTCTACTATATTCCTTCTATTGTATTTGATCTTATCAAAGTCTTTGTTTAATTGTTTTCTATATTTTCCGTTTATTCTCTTTCTTTTTCTTTCTCTCAAAGGTACTATTGAATCTGCTTTTATCTCTTCTCTTATTAGAGTATGAATTTCTTCGGAATCATATCCTTTATCCATCACATAACATTGAGACTTTCTTGACTTGTTTGATTGTCTTATCAGAGTCTTTGCATGCTTGACATCATGATCTGTTTTTTGGCTAATTTTCCATCCTAATATTACTTTTTTAATAGTGTCTACTGATATTGAAGTTTTAAGGAAGCTCCTTCGGAGCTTCCCTGTTCTCTTAGAATAATAATGACTTGCATAAGAACTCGTAAATCCTGTTGCATCAATTGCCGTAATGAGAACTTTTTCTCCATGTGAGTAAAATAGTTTTAGAGTTTTTGACAAAATTAGGTTAAACAATGAAGAGGGAATTCTGGACACAAACTTTTGAAGAGTAGTGTAATGAGGAACCTTATCAAGGTCAAGTTTTTCCTTTATATTGTTCATGAGGTCAACAAGTTCTACAAAGTCACGGTAGTCTGTACTTATATACTCCTTCAATAAAACAAGAACAAGAAGCTGATGTTGAGTATAAACACGTTTGGAATATTTGCAGGAGTAAAGGTTCAGTCTGGAAGACTGAACCGTTTTAAGACTGAGATCAATAAATTTAATATACTTATTTGATGACAATAGCAATTGCTCCTTTGTTTTTTGTGTGGACAAAAAAATTAAGGAGCATTTTTACAATTTTATTTTTATAATTTTTGGGTAAAAACAGAATTTAGAGGATTTCTACAGAGCCGATATAATCTTTAAATTTCTGCTTTGAAGAATAAATTTTCTTAGGATTAAAACGGAGAATTAAAGATTTAAAAATGGAAAGGAAAGAAATTAAGGAGAATCGGCTTGAATAAAGCACAGATAAAGTAGTAAACCCGAAGACTTATGATTTTTTTAAAGGTAAGGGATCAATCTGAAATTTTGAGGCCAATCAGACCCATTGCCCGATGAAAGGTCCCAATATCATGAAGATAAACGAGAACAGGATCAACATCGAAAAGCTTGCTGTGATCGAGTTCGAGACCTTTTCCGAGACCGAATTGTTCCTTGTAAGCCGGTATACAAAAGAATAAATATAATCCTTAAACACATGGCCTCCGTCCAGAGGCACGGCAGGCAAACAGTTGAACAGCCCAACATAAAAGTTCAGCCAGCCAACCCAGAGCAGGGTATTTGCAATCCAGAAAATTCCTATTCCCAGAGGCTCTGCCCAGCCCACTGGCTGATAAAACTGCATTATTGTACCTGAGAAGCCACGGAATCCCTCACCTGCAAATCCATAAATAGGAAGTCCGAAGAGAATAATCCAGCCTGCAGGTACGGCTAGCAGGGATGGAATTTGCTTAAGGGCATCAAGATATACTTTTGCCTGCGGCATCCATACAGAAATCCCCAGCATAGGGAATGCAACAACTCCGCTATTTCCATAGATAATTCCAAGGAAACCGCGATCATTCTCAGAACTGGAAGACAGCTTCACATCGAAAACTACAGTGCCATTTTCTGTAAGGTTGCCTGTATAATCTTCAGGGGGAAGTAACTCTACTTCTACGGTCTGGTTTGCCCGTGTGGTTCCCATAAAGTTTACGAAAGTTGCAATGTTCTGCATTTCTGTATTGTTGATCCTGATCATTGTCATTCCGGTTTCAATCCCTGCTTCTGCTGCAGGACTTCCCGAAACTACCCCACCCACGAGCACTCCACCAACGTAGTCCGAAGGGACTGGAGCAATCTGTAAATCGTGTGTGGAAACAGTATCATTTTTCTCGGCATAGATGCGGACGGTGTCCCCAGGGCTCGTTGTCTCGAGATAGGTTTGCAGATCTATGGCTGTTGTGATATCTGTATCATTAATTTGTGTTATTATCATACCTTCCTCAAGCCCTGCAAGGTCAGCCGGCGAACTTTCGTTTACGGTTAGAACCATGGCATCACTTAAGGGAGCAATTGCTCCCAGTACAGGCCCGAAGAAAAGCAATAAAGCTATAAAGGCGACGCTGAAATTGGCCATAACGCCTGATGCAAGAATCCGGGCTCTCTGAGTCCTTGTGGCGCCTACTACAGGGCCGGAACCTGACTTTTCATGCTTCAATTCCTCAGGCCCTGATCCCTCAGTTTCTTGCCTTACTTTCCTTCCCTTTTCCCATTCCTCGATTTCTTCGATCGTGGCTGTGAGAGGAGGTTCCTCTTCTGTATTCTCCTTTGGCCCGAAAAGCTGTTCATCATCAGGCTCAGCAAAACCTCCTATAGGAACCAGAGCATACAGGATGCCCATTGATTTGACTCTGATGCCTTCAACCCTGCAGAGGATTGCATGCGAAAATTCGTGCACGACAAGCGTGACTATGAGTGCAATAACTCCCCAGGTAAAAGGGATAAACTCGTTTACGCCCGGAATAAGCAGGATATTTCTTGGAGCATTGTATTTTCCCGGTTCCGGTACATTTCCGTTAAGGAATGAAGTATACAGCGCAAGGTCCGAGAGAGCTATGACCAGGAACATTGCAATCATGCCTGCAAACATCAGCAGTATCCCGAGATTCGCAAAACTCCTCCAGTAAAGCTTCGGGCGGGCCAGTATATCCAGAAGTTTAAGCCCCCTGGTTGTCCTTATCATGAGGATGGGAAGCGGCCCGAATGTGCTTATGTTATATTTCTCCAGAATCCCCTTTCTATCGAGAACGGAAATGAGGAACCAGTACAATAAAAAAATACCTAGTACAATGCTTGTGCCACTCAAGGAAATTCTCCGGAACTATTAAGCTAACCGATTGTGAATTGAGCTTAATCAGTTATGAATTACGCTAGCCTGTTATAAATCAGACTGGCTTAAAGTGAATTTTTAATAAGGCTGTAAATATATAGCTGTTGAGAGCATATATACATAAAATTTAATACCGTTGATATATAACTCTGCGTATGGCATTCTATGCCAATTAGTTCATCATATTGAGAGTTTTAGTACTCAATATGATATAAAAATGTTATAGTATGCCCTACTATTTTAAATCAATATATACTGCCACCCTTTTTCAAGAAGACTCATATCCTGAAAAAGGTACATAATAATACACCATAATTATATAAAAACATATATGGAAATTATGTGACTACGTATGGAAGATATAATATCCAGATCATGTTTAGCATGTTAAATCCATAGCCACGGCATATCCTGGGATAATTAATTTCCATGGAGATGCGATAGATACTAGTCACATAGGAGTAATGTCCCTTGTATCAATTGTGACAATATCAGGTTTACGTGAGGTGTCTGCCCATGCTTGGAATTGTATATATTACTGCCGGAAATATGGAGAATGCGTCGCAGATTGCAAGAGAGCTTGTCTCAAGGAGGCTTGCAGCCTGCGTAAATATGTTTCCAGTATCTTCGGTTTACCGATGGAAGGAAAAGCTTGAAGAAGACAACGAGATTGCCATGTTCGTAAAAACCGATTCTTCACGTTTTGAAGAGATCACAAGGCTTGTAAGGTCGCTACACACATATGAGCTACCTGCAATTGAATTCTGGGGAATTGAAGGAGAACAGGAGTATCTTGATTGGGTCCATGTTAATAGCTCAGGAGAAGGAACCTGAGAAATAGGCAATACTAAACATCAAAAATATAAGGTTAGAAAAGCTGGGCTAGAAAAAGAGATTCAAATCAATAGTATCTCAATATTCTTAATTTTAAATTAATTTTAAGTTAATTTTAAGTTAATCCAAAATTAATTTAAAAATAGTTTTAAATTAATTTTAAGCTTTTCAAATAGTTTACTTACAGGATTAGCTTTATATGCTAGTTCTATCGTTACCTTATTGGATTCCTGAAAAAGCGGAGTAATATAGCGGTTAACGGAAGTAGACTTAAGATATAATCAGGAAAACCATATAAATATAGACCAAGAAACCATAATATAGAAAATAACTCAGCAACAAGCGGGAGTAACCAAGCGGTCAACGGTGAACGACTCAAGATCGTTTCGCGCAGGCGTTCAGGGGTTCGAATCCCTTCTCCCGCACTAAAATATAAATTTTTTTATAAACATCATCTCTATTTTGCAATTTGTTATTTATCTAGCCCGTTTCAAAACTATCTCCAATCCGTCTGAGTTAATGCTAAAGCACTAGGTTATTCTCTTAATGAAATATAGAAATAAAGAGTTAATTATATTTAGTTAACAGTTCCCAAAATTTTAACTTTATCCTTTAAGAATAATCCCTGTTTTTCATATTCACATAATAATTTTTGTAGTAATGCATTACTAGAATTAGCTGAAAGTTCATAATTGATATAGTTAAGTGAACATATCGTACTAAATATCGATAGAATATTTTAATTAATCGGGGAATAAAATGAATCGCAGAATCCTTGTTATTATCGGTATACTGGCTATATTGATTGTGGGCGCCGGTATATATGCATATAGTTCGCCTACACAACCGGACACAAAACGATTGATCGTTTCTACCACAACCAGTTTAGAGGACACCGGGCTTTTAAAAGAGATAGAAACGGCATTTGAAGATAAATATCCTGGAGTAGATGTATCCGTTATATCTGGAGGTACAGGTATAGCCTTACAGTATGGTGAGAGAGGAGACGCTGACGTTCTTCTTACTCATGATAAAAATCGAGAAGAGGAATTTATTGAAAGTGGATTTGGCACAAATCGTACAGAGATAGCATATA
This sequence comes from Methanosarcina flavescens, assembly GCF_001304615.2. Taxonomy (NCBI): domain Archaea; kingdom Methanobacteriati; phylum Methanobacteriota; class Methanomicrobia; order Methanosarcinales; family Methanosarcinaceae; genus Methanosarcina; species Methanosarcina flavescens. Next base: position 2,900,524 of record NZ_CP032683.1, read on the forward strand.
ATTATTTTTGGATTGTGGGACCTGAAAATGACCCGGCAGGAATAAGAGGTCTTAATGCTACAGAAGCCTTTAGCAAAATAATGGAAGAAGGTCAAAACAATCCTGATAAGGTTAAATTTGCATCGCGTGGAGACGATTCAGGCACACATGCAAGAGAGAAACAAATCTGGGGAAGAACTGGAGTAAGCTATGAGGAAGTTAGTGGCTCGGGTGCATGGTACATTGAAAGTGGTAGAGGTATGGGGGAAACTCTTTTGCTTGCCAGTGAGCAGAATGCTTATACTTTGACTGATTCTGGAACATTTCTTGCATATACAAACGAGGGAAGAATCCGGATTGTACCATTAGTAACAACAGGAGATGAACTGCTTAATGTTTATGCAGCTATGCCTGTAAATCCAGAAAGACATCCGAATATTAATTATGAAGGAGCTCAAAACTTTGTGAACTTCCTTGTTTCTCCGGATGGACAGGAAATAATCCAAAATTTTGGTAGAGAAGAATATGGGCAGCCTCTTTTCATTCCAATATCTCAGGGTTTACCATCATGAAGATGGTTTAAACCACCTTTTTTAGCCAGTGTAACTTAAAAAACTGAGATACTCATATAAACTATAAAATTCCTAAATCTCAGGGCGTACCAGATTCAGGTGGTTTTTTGAATGAAATTATCAGCGCTATTCTACAGGCAGTAGAATTAATAATGGAACGTGATCCAGAATTAATCGGAATAACCAGATTAAGCCTTTATATCTCATTAACCGCAACATTCATAGCTTCTTTAATATCAATTCCTATCGGTGGAATAATTTACTTCTATGAATTTCGAGGAAAACGAACCCTGATAAATCTTATTCAAACCCTTTACAGCGTTCCCACAGTTTTAGTGGGGCTTTTTCTTTTCCTCCTGATATCTAAACAGGGCCCTTTCGGATTTTTAAATCTTCTTTTTACTCCCACTGGAATGATAATAGGGCAGACGCTACTCATACTGCCTATTCTCATCGGATTTACTATCACTGCTCTTGTTGGAGTCAGCATCCAAATAAGAGAATTAGCAATCTCTTTGGGAGCCAGTACTTATCAAACAATAATTACCATCATAAAGGAAGCTCGTTATGCTATAATGAGTGCTGTAATACTTGGGTTTGGAAGGGCTATATCAGAGGTAGGAGTCGCCATACTCATAGGGGGTAATATCAGAGGTTTTACAAGGAATTTTACCACTGCCATATCTCTTGAAACATCCAGAGGTAATCTGGTACTTTCAATAGCTTTGGGATTCATACTTCTCTCCCTGGCTCTACTAATCAATTTAGTATTGAATTATCTGCAGGGTAAAGATTAATTCAATAGAGCTGGTCAGGTGTAAGGATGAACATAGTAGAGTTGGAAGAGGTTTACAAAAACTATGGAGACCTCCAGGTTCTCAAGAATATTAACTTACGAATTAAAAGAGGGACCAGTACTGCGCTTGTTGGTCCAACTGGATCTGGAAAAACTGTTCTTCTCAGATTAATTGATTTACTGGAAAAACCGTCATCTGGAAATATATATTTTGAAGGTACGAACGCTAATGAATCGAATGATGTTCGGCTGGATATAAGAAGGAAAATTGGAATGGTTTTTCAAAAGCCGCTTGCTTTTAAGGCCAGCGTTTATGATAATATCGCTTATGGCTTGAGAGTCAGGGGTAGAAAAGAGAATATGGATAAGAAGATCAAAGAAATCCTTGAGTTGATTGGTCTTCCAGGTTACGAGAATAGAAATGCGCTTAAATTATCAGGTGGTGAGACTCAAAGGCTTGCACTTGCACGGGCGATGATTACAGATCCCAGGTTACTGTTACTTGATGAACCGACTGCAAATCTTGATCCTATATCTAAAAAGAAAATGGAAGAACTAATTCTGAAAATTAACCGTGAATCTGAAACAACCATTATAATGACTACTCATGACCTTTCACAGGGTCAAAAGCTTGCAGATAGAATGATTATACTCTGTAATGGTCAGATCCTGCAATCTGGAACACCCGATAGAATATTTAGAAAACCTAAAAATAGATTTGTGGCTGACTTTGTTGGTATTGAAAATGTAATGAGTGGTCAAATTGAGGATAGTTCAGATGGTCTTGTAAAAATCAAAACAGATTTCATAACAGTATTTGCTTTATCAGAAAAAAAAGGTAAAGTTCATTTTACTATACGACCTGATGAGATAACAGTATCCAGGGAAAAGGTGCAAACAAGTGCCAGAAATACAATTCAAGGTAAAGTTTATCAGATAATTGACACAGGATCACTTATAAAATTGCTAGTAGACACTGGAGAGTTGTTTACTGTGTTTATAACACGCGAATCTCTCAATGAGCTTAATATTTCTGTAGGAATCAATATCTGGTTGTATTTTAAGGCATCTGCTGTACATGTATTTTAATCAAGGATGAAACAGAAAATGGAGCCTTTTGAACTTTAGAATATTAAGCCTGCCAGCTGTATCGAATTCAGGGAATTTTGAAGCAATAAGGTTAATAAAACAGGATAGCAAGATATAAAATAAATTAAAAAGAAATTAATTAGAAACACTGTGAGCTACTGGAAAAGCGTAAAAGGAAGATGAAATGTTAGATCCACTGTATAATAAAAAAGCTTATGTATTATAAGTTCAACCATAACTTTATGGATAAGTTAGCCGAAGCAATCACTTATATCGTAGTTCTGGTTTTTGCATTCTGGTTCGTTAAAATATCTGTCACTTTAATTCCTGAAATGTTAAAGTTTCCATAAACCAGCGTGCAAGTTCAGAACTTTTATTATTCAAGGATGCCGTCTTTCAGGAACATTGCTTCTCAAGAATATTTTTTCAGAATATCGTACTTCTTTAATCTGTTTTCATACTTCACAGGCATTTTCTCTGAATTTTATCCTGAATTCGGTCCCTGCTCCTCTTATAAGCTCAATGCTGCCTTCGATCTGTTCCACGAGGATATTTACAAGTTGAAGCCCGAGAGAAGTGATATGCCTGAAATCGATTTCTTCCGAAAGCCCTATTCCGTTATCCGAGACAATCAGTAAATATTCAGAGGTTTCACGCCTGCCGGTGCCTCTATCTTCACCCTCGATTTTGTCGCTGCCTAACCTGTGCAATTTTATCTGGATTTCTCCTTTTCCTTTGGGAAAAGCATGTTTTAGTGAGTTGGATACAAGTTCGTTAATAATAATCCCGAGAGGAATTCCGGTGTCCATTCCGAGAAAAACACTTTCGAGGTCAAGTTTTAAGTGAATATCCTGATTGCCAACCACGTATGAACTGAAAAGCTCATTTGCAAGTTTCTGGAGGTATGTTTTAAAATCAAAGGTCTCAAAGTTTCCGGTTTCTCCTGTTTTATAGAGCTCTTCATGAATTAGAGACATCGACATAACCCGGTTCTGGCTGTCATGGAAGGACTCCCTTACCTCCCTGTCGCTGAAATGTTCAGCCTGGAGGCTTAATAAGGATGAGATCACCTGCAGGTTGTTCTTGATTCTATGGTGAATTTCTTTTTTCCGGATTTCTTCGGTTTTCAGAAGGGCTTGCTCGGCTTTTTTAAGTTCAGTAATATCAAGCATCACACCTACGATTCCGATTATGTCACCAGATACACTGCTGTAAGTAGCCTTATGGGCAAGAAAATTTCTTTCCTTTCCATTTACGGCGCACGGTATTTTCAGTTCATGAGGTATGCTTTTACCTTCCTCAAGAAGAATCCTGTCATAATAGGTAGAGACTTCGATGGTTTTATCCGAAAACTGCTTCCTGAACTCAAACATTGAATGCCCTATTACCTTTTCTTTTGGAAGGCCAAGCATTTCTCTGGCAAATCTTTCGTTGCATCCCTGGTAGATTCCCTCCAGATTCCTGTAAAAGACCGGGGAGGGGATGGCATCCAGGAAGGTTTCCAGAAAATACACATTATTCTGAAGGGCTTTCTCAACCTGCTTGCGTCCTGCAATCTCCTCGGTAAGCCTCTCGTTTATTCTTATAAGTTCTGAGGTTCTCTGTTTAACCAGTTCCTCAAGCTGTTCCTTGTACTGGCGGAGTTCTTCTTCAGCATGCCTGCGTTCGATTACTTCAGAGATTAGAAAAGCGACCGAGTTGAGGAAATACGTGTCATCCGCAGTAAATCTTTTTGGTCTCCTTGAGTGGGCACTCAATACTCCAAAAGGCTTCTCTATCTTTCCTATAGTGACACTTATCCCGCTGGCTATATCATGCTCTTTCAGAAAAGGTGAAGCGCTAAAACGTTTTTCCTTTTTAAAATCCCTTACAATTACCGCAACTTTCGAGTATATAGTGTACCCTGCCTGGTATTCTTTACTCCCACTGACGATAACCTTTCCTACAAATCCTGGCTTCCAGCCTTCACTTGCCCTGAGCAGAAAATTTCCATCAGGACAAAGTTCCATAATTTTACTGTACTCGACACCAAGAGTTCTTGCAACCAGTTTTACACTTTCGTCCATAAAAGCCTGCAGGCTTTCGCACCTGAGAGCCATCCTTCCTATGTTATGGAGTGCATCACTCTGCCGCTCTTTGATCCGAAGTTTTTCTTTCAGTTTTTTATGGTTGGTTACATCAAATCCGTAAACATTAACCTGATCCTCCCCTTCAAGCGGGTGAAATGAGACAAGATAAACCTTTTTTCTAAACTTCATTTCTGTTTTTTCAGGATTTACTCGGGAAATTACTCTTTTTACGGTATTTTCAATAGATGAGGGGACTTTCTCTCCTATTTTTATGCCCCATTCATGAAGGATGAGCTCTGCTGCCCGATTCGAATAGATAACCCTTCCATCCCTTCCTATCCTCAGTACAGGATAAGGGCTCTGAGAAACAAAATTTTCCACTTCCATTCCTCTATGTTTTCTCTTCAAACTGCTTCCTTTTAAAACCTGCACATTCCGCAGATAAGAATTAAAAATTAGAGCTGTAGGGTTTTAAAACCCTGAGTTCCAGAACCAGATATAATCTTATCACCAATGGAGTAAATTAAACCTGTAATTTTTTTTCTTTGCCCCCTTTCTTTACTCCAAAGACATGTCTCTTGTTTATACTAGCTTTTTATAATATATTATCTTGATTTTTTACTTTATATTGTTTTATTTTCATTTTTATTGGTTATTTTTATTTTTATTGGTTTTGATTCTATTCTTATTGGTTTTGTTTTCATCCATTTTTATTCTACCCTGATTTTACTTTTATCTTGATTTTTGTACCCCCTTAAATCCACACTCTTCAAATATACTCATAGAACATATTCTTATAATACACTCTTCAAATATTTAGTTTTGAGGGAATTAAGTTTAGGAACTGCAGCCAGCTAGCGTTAAGTATATTAATAGTTAAGCGCCCGAAAACTTTTAGACTATATAGGATATTAGGAAAATCTATATATGCCTGCACTACAAATATAGTATGTTGAGGAGAGAAATCGAACCTAAGATTACAAAGGTAAATACATTTAAAAAGAGGTGATAAAAATGGAGAAACTCAGAAATCTGATTATCAAGAACGTGGCAATATTCAATGAAGCGTTCCCGGACAGATTCTGCCACAGCCCCGATGTCATCTCCGCAATCTCGCATGACTATAAGTTCACTTACGGACAGGTTGAAAACGAGATCGAGAAGATGGTCCATGAAGGGATTCTTGATGCAGAACTCTCGGACTGGTACGAAATAAAGCTCGTATAGGAAGCCTGCTGCATTTCGAACCAAAATTTAAGAAGTGGAATCACAAATCAATGCAAGACGACATAAAAGGCTAACTGAAAAATAATTAATGGATTGAATATCCCGGGATTACCGGGTGCATAGCCGCTTGGTTAAGTATTTGCACGCCGATACAGGTGTTCAAATCGGATAAAGAAATATATGAAAATCACGGCGAAAACTCCGGCAGGCGATGAATTCGCTCGAAGTTTCGCAGATAACTAAATTCTTTTTCCCTAAACCTTTTAATTTTGAATAATTTCCAGTAATGGCATAATGACAAGCACTGTCTTCAACCTTTTTCTGAGAGGCATTTTCCACATTTTCTGCAACCTTTTTTCCTTTCCGTTTTCTGAAGCAACAATCATGTCTTAATAACTTTGATCCAGGGATAGTCTTGAACCGAATTTTGGTTCATAACTTTTAAGCGCTGTTACCCAGTTCTCTCCATCCCATTTTTTCCCGTAAATCATTATCATAGCGCGATTTAACAAAAGTTCTTCTCCCGAGTCAATGAAACCGTTTCCATTCTTGAGTCCGTGTTCAAAAGCATATCTAAGGCGCCAAGAATACCACTCTAAAAATCGCAGGTTTGCTTCGAATTTCGATATCTCTAAATTCTTCATAAAGAACTCGATACAGATTTCCTGAAGTTGATCCTGTCTCGGTAGCCAGATATAATTAATAGAATTATTTCCGGGATATAATAAAACCTCAACTTCTTCAAAAACAGGATTGTAAACAAAATCTCCGGATTGGAACATCCATTTCCTCTGAATTTCCTTCGCTAATGAGCACATTTTGATATATTTTTCTGATGTATCCATTTTAACCAACCTCAAAATAAATTATGAGTTATAGGTTAAAAGGAGCACCCGAGCTGTGTGAAAGTATTCACCTGAGATGGTTCTTATAGTGAGCCACGGTTTTGAACCCTTCTCAATAATTTCAATCGCGTTTCTATTCAGGGATGTGCTATAAGCGGGTCAGCGCTAATATCCCGAAACTTTATTGATTATCATTGTGCTGAATTCGGTACATTGGGACAAATTGTCTCATCGAAATATGCTGCAAATCCTGAAACCTGCTCCCAAATAATTTTTCGATATTTATTATATATTCAGATCGTTATTTTTTGCGGTATGTCAGAGAGTTACTCTGGTATCGACTGACGAGCCCTAAAGGGTTAAACTTCATAGTTCGCTCCGGTTTTTTTGTACAAAATCTCAAAAGGAGGCAAAAAACTGGAAATAGTATTTAAGGTAACGACCCAAGAGATAAAGGATCTCTTTTATCCCTTGATGTTCGGTTGCTCTGTCCTGATCAGCATGTTCGCCGTGCGGTAAGGCAGAGTACTATAAGGGGCTCTCGGCATACCACTTCTTGATTCCGCTTAGATACACTAAATTCTTTAAAAAAGCTCAAGAATGGATCATTTGATGTCATTCACTAAAATAAGTAATAAATTACTCATCAAAAGATATACATTTCAGCAAAATATCATTACCCCAATTGCCTTTTTTCTGATAATATCTTTTGGCATGCTAAACAAGCAGAGCATGATATTCCTGGTACACAGCCAGGTCTTGAGGCAAATTTTCTTCAAACAGGGCTTTGATTTCGTTATATTCTGCTTTTTCATCAACAAGACCAAGGTTTGTTACTATTCTTTTTGTGTAGGTATCAACGACAAAGGAAAGCTGTTTAAAGGCATACAGCAGGATAGAATCCGCAGTTTCGGGACCCACGCCTTTTAACGAAAGAAGCTCTTCCCGTGCAGGAACTCGGTCTCCAAGCTCCGAAAACCAGTCTGCAAGGGTTTTCAGGCGCATTGCTTTCTGGTTGTAGTAGCCTGCCGGTCTGATAGCTTCTTTCAGGGCTTCCGGATCAAGGGAAAGAATTGCTTCTGGGCAAAGAGCATTTATCTGTTTAAGGTTGGAGAGAGCTTTTTCAACCTGTATCCAGCTCGTATTCTGGGTTAGCAGGGCTCCGCAGATAATTTCAAACTGCTGGTTCCGGGTTTGAGGATAGGTATAGTCGGCAGGATGGTATCCCTGGACAGAACCGGTTTTTGAGGGGACTGCAAAGCCAGTTTTTTGAAGATCGGTCAAAGGCCACCAGCCCTGGGGGCCGTATAAGGCAAAAAGACAGTCATAGATCTTTCCGATAGCAGGTTCAGAACCTGTTGGTCCTGTTATTTTGCTTATCCTTATATCCGTTCTTCCGATGCCGGAATTTTGAACACGATTTTTCATTTCAGTACTTTTAGGGTAAGGAATTATTTAAAGTCGTCCTTTTCTTCACCTTTTTTTCACCCGTTCCTGTGTTTTTTCATTAACCTGATTCAATCCCTGGAAAAGCTGCTTTTATCGATTTATTCATATCTCAATGCATCCACAGGCTTCAATTCCGAGGCGTTCTTTGCAGGCACTAACCCTGCAATCAAACCCACGAGTATGGAAACAAAGGTTGCAACAAAGGCAGCTTTAAGGCTGAGGGCGAACTCGAAGGGAACATTCATTCTAATTGAGAGGAAGAGAAGGACTGCCTGCACTGCAGCTGTGCCGAGGAGAATGCCTATAATCCCGCCTACAAGGCTGATCATCGCGGAGTTGCAAAGAAAGATCAGCATTATATCCCTGTTTTTTGCCCCTATGGCTTTCATTATCCCGATCTCTTTAGTTTTTTCGAGTACAGATGTAAACATGGTATTGGCAATCCCTGTAGAACCTACAAGAAGAGAAATCCCTGCAATAAATGCCAGGAAAGCTGTAAGCCCGTTAATCAATTTTCTGACGCCTTCTATTGCTTCTCTGTTGGAATTAACATAGAAATCCTGGGTATCCTCATTAACTCTTCTTGAAATTCTTAGTTTATTCTCAATTTCCTGAATCGAGGAGCTATAGTCAGCTCCTTTGTAAAGTTTTAATTCTATTGAGCTGTAGGTTTCCCTCTCAGGAAGATCCTCATCACTGGCAAGAGAATATACATCCTGGTAAGGCATATAAACGCTGCTCCCGAAAAGCCCGGTAAAGCCTCCCAGGAGCCCGCCACTCTCTTCCAGAATTCCGATCACCCGGTATGACTTTCCATTTAACAGGATCATCTGGTTGAGCCTAATTTCCTTCCCAAAGCTCTCCTTTGCAAGCTCGTTTGAAAGAACCACGACGTTCCTATCCCCGGCTTTCAGCATCCTTCCCTGCTCCAGTTCTTTCTTTGAGATTCTGGGCCATACTCCAGGGTCCACACCTTTGACCCAGACCCAGGTACTCTCACCCCCAAATTTCAGTTCCGCATCCTTTTCAACATTAACATTAATATATTCAATAGCCGGAATACTGCGCAGAGCAAACACATCCATTTTTGTGAGCTCAGCTTCTTCTATGGAATCAGATTCGAGATAATCGGACATATCGGTCTCGGTTTCCTTTTTTCCCCTGTCGGTTTCTATATTTATTTCCGAACTTACTCCCGAATACTCTGAACTTTCTTCAGGATCTTCCAGGTTTTCTATTACGAATTCTTCATCGGTTATGTGGAAAGGAGTCGAAGCTACTATTGTGATAGTATCGCCCCCGAAACCCTCCAGAGTCTCAGTCACTTCTTTCTCGAAATACTCCCCTGTAGTGACGATTGCCATTACCGAGGCAATGCCTATTATCACTCCTATAATTGTCAGCCAGCTTCTCAGCTTATTGGCTTTAACCATACTCAGGGCAATTTTTAAAATTTTCCCGGTTTTCATGGAACACAGACTCCATTTTCCGCGTTCTTTCGATTTACCTGTCCGGGTCCTCGGATTTCATTTCATTGAACTCTTTTTCCTGCGCATTCCTCATTTCCATTTTTTTCTGGTGTTTTTTGTAACCCACAACGCATATTGCACAGGCAAGCATAGCGAATCCGGCCTTGTATTTAAATGAGCTTGAACCGCTCTCTTTTGGCACACCAGACTCAACTGACGGGGAAAAAGGTGCGGAGTAAAGGGTTAATTGCTTTTCCTCGACCTGCCTGATCCCATCATTTGAGGTATAGCTGATCTCAAATTTTATAGGCAGGTCTGCCCCTACCTCTTTTGGCTTAAGATTGAAATCGGCAATTGTCATGTCGCCTTTTGGCAGGTTCCCAAGCATTACGGAGTTACTTCCGTCCGTAACAGTCCAGTTTGCCTGCAGGGGAACAGAAATCTTAACTGAGTTTGCCCCGTTGTTCCCTATATTCGAAACCGAAAAAGTGTAAGACCCTGTTGGTCCTCTTTCCATGAACGCAATATCAAACTCAGTTGTGCCTCCGATATAGATTCCAGCCTTGCTTTTTATCTCTTTTCGCTTCTGGTTTTCTACAGTGCCCGCTTCCGTGATAGTCTTGAGTTCTTCAATATCGTCATATGTGAGCACCATATCCAGCTTATACATGCCTGGCTTCGTATTGACGTTCGTCAGGACCTCGAAACTGACATTTGCAGTATCTCCTATGTCAATAAGGTTAATGTGCTTGACATTGCTGGAACCCACAGGCAGGATCACATCACCTGTACATTCCCAGGAAAACATTGCATTTTTCAAAGGAGAGTTCCCCACATTCTTTATGCCGAAGACGAGATTGGTCTTCGTTCCGGGCACCATTTTTTCAACACTGATATATTCGATTTCAGCGTTTGATTCGCTATCAACTTCTATATTGAGTTCTTTAGTAAGAGCAAGCCGGTTTCCGTCTCCTTTCGTATAAGCGTACACTTTCAGGGGATACTTGCCTGCATTGACGCTGTTCTCAAGCCCGAGCTTGAATTTCACGACTTTTCTGCGGTTGTCTTCAGAGCGTTTTCCCAGAGTGCCGATGTTCTGTACAAGTTTCTCGCCGGCAAGAGCTTTGAAAGGATAACTGGGCTTGATTTCCAGCACACAGTCCTCTAGATCCTTATATCCCATGTTCTGGACTGAAAGCCTGACTTCAAGGATATCCCCGGGTTTTACGGGGTCAGGGACCTGGTTGAGCAGGTCGATAGTTAAGCCTTTGTCAAGGCCCACACTTACATAAGAAGTTCTTTTATCCTCAGAGTTGCTGTCATCTTCAAGGTTGCTCTTATCCTCAGATGTGTCTTCTGCCAAGACAGGTTGAGCGAGTGAGAAGAGCAGTAAAAGAAAGCAAACAAAACCTGTAAATTTAAAATCCATCTATATCCCTCAGTTTACCAATTTTATATATCTAAAGAAGTACCGGAAAGGTTTTATCGAGCGCATACTTCGAAATACATTCGAATATTTCTGAGATGATCTGAGTACTATCTGAATACAACATTATGAGTTTGAAAGTCCTGATAATTTTGAAAATTTCTAAATGATCCAGAAAATCTTCTAATAATTTCCCGAGTGTCATCTTAAAGCCTGGAAACGTTGATAGCCTTCCTCTCAGGCTTCAGTCTACTGCTCTTCGAAATGGGTTTCAGGATTAAGCTTTTCTTCGTTTATCCCATCTCTGATAATTTTTCCATCTTTTAGCTCGATGTGCCTGCTTGCGTACTTTGCAAGGTGCAGGTCATGAGTAACCATGACTATTGTTTTGCCTTCTTCTTTCCAGAGCCTGTAAAGCATTGCCAGCAATTCCCTTCCTGTTACACTGTCAAGGGCACCTGTTGGCTCATCTGCGAGGATGATTTCTGGATTGCAGGCAAGAGCCCTTGCGATCGAGACCCTTTGTTGCTGACCGCCTGAAAGTTGAGAAGGTTTATGCTGGATTTTATCTGAAAGCCCTACGAGTGAAAGCAGTTTCTTTGCCCTTTTTTCTGCTATCCGATCATCAATTTCCTGAATTTCAAGTGGCAGAAGTACGTTTTCAAGGGCAGTCATGCCAGGAATCAGGTTGTACTGCTGGAAAACAAATCCTATTGTCCTGCCTCTCAGGGCTGCAAGTTCCGATTCTTCAAGCCAGGCTATGTTCCGGCCTTTCAGAAAGATCTCGCCTTTTGTGGGAATATCCAGGCAGCCCACAAGATTCATCATTGTGGATTTTCCGCTTCCGGAGGGCCCGATTATTGCGGCGAACTCTCCTTTCCTGAATTTCACGCTTACAGCTCTCAGGGCATTGACCTGGACTTCCCCCATCTGATAGGTTTTCCAGACATTCCGAAAGGCAATCAGTGTATTGTCCATATTTCTCTCCTGAAGGCTTACTTATGTAAATATATCTAATTGTTTAAAAGTTTATTTTCTCTATTCTTTAAATCGGAAGAAATATCCGATTAATAAACACAAATATTAAGAAAATATATAATGTCGATAGTAAAAGATAAAAGTTGTTAAGGAAAAAGATAAAAAACATTAAAAAACGGCATATTTCTTTAAAAAAGTGAAGATTTATTAAGAACTAATTAAGATGCTGAGATGAAAAGTGCTTCAGGGAATTCATTCAAGGTCCGAATCTTCAAAGATAAATAATTCATCGATTGTGGTCCCCAGGCACTTTGAGATCTTGTACGCAAGCTTGAGCGAGGGGTTGTATTTTCCTTTTTCAAGGAAGACTATTGTTTCTCTCCGTACTCCTACCATTTTTGCAAGGGCTTCCTGAGTAAGGTCATACCTCGCCCGGAACTCCTTTATCCTTGTTTTCACGGCTTTCCCTCCAGCCTTATTCGATGTCACCCTTCCGCATGAAGTACCACCTGAAAACGTTCGCAGAAATAATCATAAAGAAAAGAAGTATGCCAAGCACGCCGTCTGCAGTCAGTTCAGCCAGCCCGAAGTACTGAACCCAGGAAAGCACCACAATGATAACAAGAGTCAGCAGCCAGGAATAAGTAATTCCATACGCTGCCAGCTTTTTTGTCCTTTCGTCCCTATCAGGAAGGTCTCCACGCCTGAAGAGTCTGAAAACCGTGACAACGAAAATAATCAGTCCAATATTGACTAGAATGATAGGGATCAGCATATCAATATCGAGAACTTCCAATAAGACTACAGATAAGATTCCGGCGGCTATTAGGATTATTCCGAGAATAAGCTTGTACAGGTCTGTCTTTTCCATACTTCCATATCACATTTAATTTCAAAAGTCTTTCTCAGGGGATTGTTGCTTATTTACAACAAATCGTTTGATATTTCAAACATTTAGTTAGATATAGATAACATCTATGAATATTTAAGGTTTCCTATCGAAAGAAATCTCCAGTTAAAAATGATTTTTGGAAATATTTACAATGTCTGTTCCCTGAAGCAAAAGGAGAATGGAAAATCCAGTTTACTTGATACAGTGCTTTACACCTATATACCTAATTTGAGGGATACAATACAGACCTTGAAGCGTGTTTAAATGGTTTAAAGGATGTTAAATAATTCCCAAACATCCTTATTTTAAGCTTTTCTGCAACCTCAATTTATATTTTCTATTCCTTTTTTATATATTGTGTCTATAAGTGTTTTCAAGAATAAGCTCTTTCAAATCCGTAAGATGGTTGTGATTTGTTTTATGAAAACCTGGATGGGTCATTTTATGAAAAACCTGGAGAAATTAATCACATGACCCTAGTTATCGCTTTTATCGGGAAAAACGGTGCAGTAATGACCGGAGACCTGCGGGAAATAACCTTCGAAGGAGATAAGCAGGATCGGGAAAAGCTCGAAAAGGAGCTTTACAGCGGGGCAATAGTCACGGACGACGAACTCGCAGAAAAAGCCAGAAAATTCGGGGTCGGCATAACGGTCACGGACTGCAAAAGCAAAATCTCTGAGAAAAACGGGGTTCTTGTAGGGGAAGTATCATCAATTGAAGGTGGAGTCATCAAAAAAAGGAAACTTTATGCCTCAGCTGGAAATTACGCGATTGCCGAGCTAAGGGACTCCGAATTAACCTTAACCTCACACGCAAAGGGAAGCACCTTAATAGTCCTCGGAAACGAATTCACAAAGCAGATAGCCAATAAATGCTTCAAGGACAACTGGACAAAGAAAAGCACTTTTCAAGATGCTGTAAAAATCCTCATGCTCTGTATGGAAACCGCAGCGAGGAAGACTGCATCTGTGAGCCAGCAGTTCTATTTAATTCAGACAACTTCGAATGTTGATGTTTTGAAAGCTGTGGAAATGGATAAAACACAGAAAGCTTGAAAGTTAGCCTGGCAGAATCGAAAATCTTAGCCCGTGTTTCAAAGTGTACACAAAACGTGCGCCGTCTCTTTTGTTTTCTCTTTTTATCATAATAAGTAATCTGGAGATTTTTCTCAATTTTATAATTAGATTTATATAAAATAAGATAATTATAAAGTAGTAATAACAACTAAAAATAAAATTAAAGAGATGATTATGGGACTATCAAAATCTCCATGGATTATACACGTAAATTGTAATAGTTGTAATGGCTGCGATATTGAAGTATTAGCCTGTCTTACCCCTCTATATGACGCTGAAAGGTTTGGTATTTTAAACATAGGCACCCCCAAGCAGGCGGACATAATGGTGGTTACAGGCGCGGTAAATTACAAAAATGTAAACGTACTTAAAAACATCTACAACCAGATCCCTGATCCAAAAGTTGTTCTGGCAGTCGGAGCCTGTGCATCCACTGGTGGGATTTTCCACGGGTGCTATAACGTAATAGGCGGAGTGGATCAGGTAATACCAGTAGATGTATATGTTCCAGGATGTACTCCAAGACCTGAAGCCATAATTGACGGAATAGTGGCATGCCTCCCAATACTTGAAGAAAAGAAGAAAAAGAATATCAAAGGACAAGAGGTAAAACTCAAAGGAAGCGAAGCGCTATCAACCGATAATTTGGCGAGCACGACAGCCTGAAGCAAACTTGAGTGAATTTAAATAGCTGTTTGGCGAGGCAGATAGCTAGCTAGTAAATGCTTTAAGGACAACTGGGTTAGGAAAACTAGCCTGTCAGAAGTACAGGAAAAAATGAAAAAAATAGAAAATTAGTTTTTCTAAATTTTCTCGCTTTTATTATTTCTACCAAATAATTTTGTTTTCTAATTATTAAGTTTTTGAGTCGGTTTTCTAATTATAAAAATTATTTTAAAATCCTTATTTATGAGTTGACTTTAAAACTCAAAATTAGATCCCTTGATTTCAAATTCTCAATAACCAATCGAGTCTCCGGTCATAAATTTATTCTAAAAATTCTTATTGATGTGAGATATATTTTTGGTTTTATGATGGGATCTATTAGATGAAGACTAATTTTTGGATGAGCTAGTATAGAGCTGAGAATTACTTATTTGTTTCAACATTTGAAAATATTCAAACATCAAAGAGCCAAGGATAATATACAAAATTATGACAAGACATACATAAAACAGTAAATATATCTGTAAAGATGTTATGATACTTTTAGATCTTGTTATTCTTTTATAAAGGAGTAGAAATATAATGGATTTCATAGACCAAATAAAAGTATTGTCCGCAAAGATTCCAAAGCTATCTGAAAGTATAAAAACTGAAGAAGCTACAAAAAATGCTCTTGTAATGCCTCTTTTAAATATATTGGGATACAATGTTTTTGATCCAACTGAAGTTGTTCCCGAATTTACGACCGATTATGGAACAAAAAAAGGAGAGAAGGTTGATTATGCTATTATTCAGGATGGTAAACCAATAATACTGATAGAATGCAAAAATATTGATGCTGACTTAGATAAAGAACATGCTTCTCAACTGTTCAGGTATTTTAGTGTAAGTGAAGCAAAAATTGGAATCCTAACAAATGGAGTCATATATCGTTTTTATACAGATATCGATGCTCCAAATAAAATGGATGATAAACCATTTTTGGAGATTAACTTATTAGACATTAAAGAACCTTTAATAAATGAATTGAAGCGGTTCAAAAAAGAATCCTTTAATATTGATGATTTGGCAAATGTTGCCTGTGAATTGAGATATACAAAGGAAATCAAACAGATACTTGCTAACGAAATTAATTCTCCATCTGAAGAGTTTGTTAAATATTTTACTAAGAAGGTAACCAGCTCTCCTTTTACTCAAAGTGTCCGTGAAAGATTTACTGTTCTTACTAAAAATGCTCTCAATCAGTTTATCAATGACAAGATAAATGAAAGATTAAAATTTGCTATGACTGAGGATTCGCTTTCTCCTAATTCAACAGAACATGTGCAAACCTCAATTTTTAATGAAGGCAAAGAGCAACCATCATCCGATATTTTAGATGCTAAACCAGAGAGAATTGAAACAACTGAAGAAGAGTTAGAAGGGTATTATATAATAAAGGCAATTCTTCGTGAAAGCTTAGATCCAAAAAGAATTGCTCTTAGAGATAAGAAATCTTACTGTGGTGTGTTACTAGATGACAATAACAGAAAACCTATTTGTCGCATGTATTTCAATACTAAGCAAAAATATCTAGGCTTATTCACTGAAAACAAAGATGAAGAAAAAGTTCCCATAGATGATTTGAACTGCATATATGACTATGCAGATACGTTGAAAAATACAGTTAGGAATTACGATAAATAAAAAAAGCAGCAATATAAGGAAAGAATAAACTAATTTTTCAAATAATCTCCTCTTTTAATGTGAATTCTGGAGCAAGAAAGATAAGTTAAAGGAAGCTTCCACTGATTCTAGAAGATACTTATTTCTGAGACAGGATATGCCTGAATGCTTGTATGATGAGAAACAGATATTGATACATGTACTGTCCCTAAATAGCCTTTAGTTATACTTTCATTTATCGAGAAAGTAGGAAACTTAATATAAAAATTAAAATTTTTGATTTCCCGATTAATAATTAATACAACTTATACAATTATTCCCTTTCATGTCCCCCAAAGCCGGATGGCAGTTCTGGATTGATCGTGGAGGCACGTTTACTGATATCGTTGCTCGCAGTCCTGATGGAAAAATAATCACTCACAAGCTTCTTTCAGACGATCCGTGCCACTATAAGGATGCAGCCATGAATGGGATTCGGCAGATTCTCGGGCTGCCAGGAGATGCACCGCTGCCCGCTGAAATTATAGAATCCGTTAAGATGGGAACAACGGTCGGCACAAATGCTCTGCTTGAACGGAAAGGGGAAAGGACTGTTCTTGTTATAAACCGGGGGTTCAGGGATGTCCTGAGAATCGGGTATCAAAACCGTCCGGATATTTTTGCTCAGAAGATCGAACTTCCTGACCAGCTTTATGAGAGAGTTATCGAGGTGTCCGGCAGGGTCGGAGCCGGCGGGGAGGAGCTTGCAGCCCTGGATCTTGAAAATGCAAGAAAAGAGCTTGAAGCGGCTTTTGAAGCCGGAATTCGCTCGGCTGCAATTGTACTCATGCATGCGTACAGGTTTCCTGAGCATGAGCTTAAACTCGGCAGGCTTGCCAGGGAAATCGGGTTTACGCAGGTGTCACTCTCCCATCAGACAAGCCCGTTAATTAAACTCGTAAGTAGGGGGGAAACGACCGTGGTGGATGCTTATCTCTCTCCTGTGCTCCGCAGGTATGTTGATATGGTTCAGAAATCCCTTGAAGACGGCAGGGAAGAGAAAAAAAGTGAAGGTGGAATAGAAAAAAGAAGAGGGGAGACAAGAGATAGTGAAAATGAAGAGAGGAATGGAAAAGAGAAGGAATCTGAAAAAACTCCCAGGTTAATGTTCATGCAGTCCAGCGGAGGGCTTACGGACGCCGACACTTTTCAGGGCAAGGACTGCATCCTATCTGGTCCGGCTGGGGGAATCGTTGGGGCTGTTGCTACCTCGGAAATGGCAGGGGCAAAGAAAATAATTACTTTCGATATGGGAGGCACTTCCACGGATGTAGCCCAGTACAGCGGGGAGTACGAGCGCAGTCTTGAAACTGAGATTGCAGGGGTGCGCCTGCATACTCCCATGATGCGCATCCATACGGTTGCAGCAGGCGGAGGCTCCATACTTCATTATGAGGGGGGCAGGTTCAGGGTAGGCCTGGATTCGGCAGGTTCGGACCCTGGGCCGGCGTGTTACAGAAAAGGTGGACCACTTACGGTTACTGACTGCAATGTCATGCTTGGAAAACTGCAGCCTGCATTTTTTCCGGCTATTTTTGGACTCAATGCCGATCAGCCGCTTGACTCTGAGCTTGTGCGCAGGAAGTTCACAGAGCTTGCTGAAAGGGTTTCAGGAGAAGGCAAAAGTGAAGGCAGAAGCGAAAGCGAAAATGACGGTAATATCTGGACACCTGAGCAGGTAGCCGAGGGTTTCCTTTCGGTTGCGGTTGAGAATATGGCAAACGCCATCAAAAAAATCTCGGTCCAGCGGGGCTACAATATAAAGGAATATACCCTCTGCTGTTTCGGAGGAGCTGCTGCCCAGCACGCCTGCAGGGTTGCAGATAGCCTCGGGATCAAGAGCATTTTCATTCATCCTTATGCAGGCGTGCTCTCGGCATACGGCATGGGACTTGCAGACCAGAGGCTGATAAAAGAGCACTATGTGGGCAGCGAACTCTCAGATACGCTGGTAGAAGATTTGGAAACGGTGTTTTTTGGGCTTGAAAATGAGGGCTGTCGGCTCATGCGCGAACAGGGAGTGCAGGAAGATAAAATTACGTCACTCTATAAAGCGCATATGCGTTATGCAGGCTCGGATACGCAGCTGGTTGTCGATTTTGGGGATAAGGATGCTCTAAGGAAAGGCTTCGAGGAAGCCCACAGGAAACACTTCGGATTTATAATGGAGGGAAAGCCCATAATTATTGAAGCTGTTTCCGTAGAAACTATCGGGATTAATGAGAGGGTTACTGACTCTGTGCTGGAAAAGGAAGAAAATCCGGTTATCTCTCCTGTTGCTAAAGTCAGGATGTATAGCAATGGAGAATTTCACGAGACACCAGTTCTCAATAGGGACGAGCTTAAACCCGGAACCTGCATAAGCGGGCCCGCGATGCTTATAGAGAAAAACACGACAATTATTCTCGAACCCGGTTGGGAAGGGAGGGTTACTGAACGCAACCATCTTCTCCTTAAAAGAAAAACTCCGCTTCCAGCTCAGATAGCTATAGGAACTGATGTCGATCCTGTAATGCTTGAGATATTTAATAACAGGTTCATGTCGGTTGCCGAGCAGATGGGGTTCACCCTGCAGAATACTGCCCACTCGGTAAACATAAAGGAAAGGCTGGATTTTTCCTGTGCCGTTTTCGATGGGCAGGGGAACCTCATAGCAAATGCTCCTCATATCCCTGTGCACCTGGGCTCAATGGGAGAATGCGTAAAGTCCCTTATCCGGAAGCAATTAAAGGGAATGCGACCAGGGGATGTGTATCTTATCAATTCCCCATACAACGGGGGAACCCATCTCCCTGATATCACGGTTGTTACCCCAATGTTTGGAGATTCCGGGAAAATCCTGTTTTACCTGGCTTCGAGAGGTCATCATGCCGATGTAGGAGGAATCAGTCCCGGTTCCGTGCCTCCTGGCAGCAGGACAATCTCGGAAGAAGGAGTTTTGAGCGAGGGCATGAAAATTATTAAACAGGGTCGTTTCTGTGAAGAAAGACTGAAAGCCTGGCTAGGCTCAGGAAAATATCCTGCAAGAAATCCTGCTCAGAATATTGCTGATATTCGCGCACAGATTGCTGCAAACGAAAAAGGACTTTCCGAACTGCGCAGGATGATTGAGGAGTTTTCCCTTGAGACGGTTGAAGCGTATATGGGTCATGTGCAGGATAACGCCGAGGAAGCGGTCAGAAGAGTTATTGACAGGCTTGCTGATGGGGAATTCACATATAAACTCGATGACGGAAATGCCATCCGGGTAAAAGTTACAATTGATCGCGAAAACCGGGGTGCAAGAATTGATTTTACAGGTACCTCCCCCCAGCTTCCGAATAACTTCAATGCTCCAGCTTCAGTTTGCATTGCTGCTATACTCTACGCTTTCAGGACGCTTGTAAAAAGTGACATTCCCCTTAATGCAGGCTGCCTGAGGCCGCTTGAGATTATTATCCCTGAAGGCTCACTGCTGAGACCTGAGCCGCCTGCTGCTGTTGTTGCAGGCAATGTTGAAACATCGCAGTATATTGTTGATGCCCTTTTTGGAGCCCTGGGCAAGCTTGCAGCTTCCCAGGGTACGATGAACAATTTTACCTTCGGAGATGCAGATTTCCAGTATTATGAGACCATTTGTGGAGGTGCAGGGGCAGGTCCGGGTTTTTCAGGAGCGGATGCCGTCCACACTCATATGACCAACTCAAGGATTACCGACCCTGAAATCCTTGAGACAAGGTTTCCGGTTTTACTTGAGGAGTTTTCCATACGGGAAGGAAGCGGTGGAGAAGGCAAGTTCAGGGGTGGAAACGGGGTTATCCGAAAGTTCAGGTTCCTGAAAGATATGAACGTCGCCATTCTCTCAAGCCACAGGAAATTCCCGCCTTTTGGGCTCAAAGGCGGAAGACCCGGAAAGTGCGGAAGGAACCTGCTTATCCGCACGGATGGCAGTGTTCTTGAAGTTGGAGGTCAGGCTGAGATTGCGCTGAAGACAGGCGAGCTTTTTGTAATTGAAACTCCGGGCGGTGGGGGTTATGGCGAACTGTCAGAACCTGAGAAAGTAAACAGGAAACAGAATAAAACAAAAGTCAAGCAGGAGTCAACCAGATAAAGCTCACAAAAAAGGAGGAGTAAATCAAAATAGAGGTGTTAAAAAGGATTATTTTGGAAGGTAGGGCCTTCTTAATTCATATTTCGATTCTATCTTATAATCCTGTAAGTGTATTCAAAGTCTCCACCAGGCTTTCCGTCTCCATCC
The DNA here is from genome assembly GCF_001304615.2 of Methanosarcina flavescens. NCBI lineage: Archaea > Methanobacteriati > Methanobacteriota > Methanomicrobia > Methanosarcinales > Methanosarcinaceae > Methanosarcina > Methanosarcina flavescens. The sequence continues at coordinate 2,921,001 of NZ_CP032683.1, forward strand.
CCATCAAGGGCAATACCACGCTCATCCATTATGAATCCAGACCCTGTTCCGCTTCCACGTAAAGTAACTGTTATTTCAGCGCCTGACTCATCCATAGGATATTCATCATAAGGACGGAACATTAGCATTCTGGAACCTATATCTAGCAGACCATCGACAGGCTTTTTTGATGCAGAACTTCTAATTATTACGGTTTCTTTCGTAATGGTTGCGTTATTCATAGGCATGTCGAATTCGATCCAGATAGGGGAATCATGCCTGAAAGCAAACGTCTGCCTGTCAGGATAGATGGACTTAACCCTCGGAGGAGACTGTCCAAGCTTGAAAGGATTGGAAAAAGATTTTAAAGCTTCTGGAAGGAACTTATCATAGCATATGCGTTTTTTAACGGTATATATGATGGCAGCTCCTGCAAATGCCCCCAGCAGGAGTTTACGCCATTTATTCACTTTGTACAGGTTATACCCTCTCCAGCTCATTCCATTTCGATCCTGTACCCGCTCTTTTTAGCAGCCTGTTTCTTAAGAGCGTATATGATTGCAGCACCAGCAAGCACACCAAGAGTTATTTTACCGATTCTCATTAAAGACTTCCTACCTTTCTCAATCTCAATTGGTCCACTTGGCATGATCTCTTCTTCAGGTTCTATTTCAATTTCTATTTCTTTTTCAGGTTTCTCTGATTTCAGTTTATTAAGAAGATATGCCCCCAGAGCCAGCTTAGCATACTTACGCAAGATACCCTTACTCCCTGGAGATCTCCCTGATTTCATTTTCTTCATTATATATGCACTCAGCGCTAGCTTACCGTACTTTCTCATGTTTAGCAATCATGCACCCCCTCAGTTTTTCCCTTGTCGGACAGTTCCATTATTTTATAGTTCTCGCCCGGAAAGGGAAGTAATGAATTTAGTACTCCTGTATCTATCCTATAGCTCACATATTATATAACGACAACCATATAAGATATTAAATAACTTTAGACTATCTTCAAGCCTCTTGTATAGTTATAGTGACGCAGCAGATGGGAAGTGCACCCACAGGGAAAATTGAAAAAAGAAATTGATTCGAAAATTAACACTGAGTTAGAGAGTAAATTTTAACGCAAACAGGAGACAGTTCTTCTGGTTTAAGAGGTCTGTTCCCGTTATCAGACCACCAAGTATATGCTTCTTTGTCAGTTTTATACCTACAACAAGTCAGTTTTATACCTCTACAACATATTAAAGACCCAGTCTTAATTTTACAGGCATTAGAAGCATAGTTATGACTGTATATCCTGTTGGAGGATTGATACTCGTTGAATATAAACACTAGCCAATCCTGAGCAGGAAAAGAAATTAAACGTTAGTTTTAATTTAACAGCACGTTTAACTCATCAAATTTTCTTTAAATTTATATTTCTTATTGTAATATGATGCATTTATGTGGTTTAAGGAACCCCTTAGAAGCAGATATGACTTTTTTGTGTACTTCTCTCTCGTGAATAAATCTGTCGTAAATAAACATCATAACAAGTCCACCAATCAGTCCCGCAGCAATCCCGGCGGCAGTTCCTGTTAACAGACCACCCAATACATGTATTTTCTTAATTTTTATTTCTCTTATTTCTATACCCCCTATATTCTGCTAACCCCTTACTTCAAATACAATTACAGCAACTTTAAGTTTTTATAACTGGTTTTTACGGCTCTCCGGGCTTCTCCTGGTTGAAGAACCAATGCTTGCCCGGATAATGGATATTCATTAATCCTGAACAGGAAAAGAAATCACCTGTTATTTTTAAATTAAAGGTGATGTTTTAACCGCGTACCTCTATTATATTAACCATAATATATATAATAGCCGCCAGATAAACCATCTAAACAAACAATTTATCACTTTGCCTGCTATCAGTTATATAAAGTATCTGAAGAATGCCTGGAATACCAGCAGACAGGATACGTATAGTCTCGGCTCGAAAAAACCTTTTTGTATTATCGAAAAGAAACTAAAAGCATGAAGCAATCAATAGGAGCAAAACCACTCGTGTTTCCGGCGCCGACCTGGGTAGTAGGCACTTACGATATGAACGGGATACCCAATGCCATGACTGTGGCCTGGGGAGGGATCTGCTGTTCTAACCCTCCATGTATCAGCGTATCCTTAAGAAAAGCAACTTACAGCTATGCCGGCATTATAGAAAATAAGGCATTTACTGTAAGTATCCCATCAGAAAAGTATGTAAAAGAAACCGATTACCTCGGCATTGCAAGCGGCCGGGATGAAAACAAGTTTGAGGGAGCCTGTCTCACCCCTGTTAGGAGTGAAGTTGTGCCTGCCCCATACGTCGAAGAATTTCCGGTTGTCCTTGAGTGTAAACTTCTGCATACCCTTGAAATCGGGCTTCACACCCTTTTTGTAGGAGAAATTATTGATATTAAAGCCGAAGAGTCCGTGCTTGACGAAAATAAGAACCCGGACATTGAGAAAATCCAGCCAATTATATACGGCACAGGAAACCGGAGCTACTACAGCATCGGATGTAATATTGGAAAGGCTTTTTCGATAGGGAGAGAATGCTGAACGAAAAGGCAATAAAAAGACAGGACAGTTACATTCAGGGTTAGTATATTAACAGGCTAAATAAAGGGCCAAAAGGAGCTGTGCTCCATAGTATAGCCCAGTTATTTTTTCCCTGCCGCATCTACACGTTTCCTGACACGTTTTACTCTTTCCCGAAAGACTTTTTCGCGATCAGTCTCCATCCCCTGTGGTCTTTTCCCTCAAATTTTTCTACCACAGCTTCAAGCAGGGAGGGAATGTCAAGATGCTGCGGGCATTTTTCAACACACTCCCCGCACTGTACACACTGGGAAGCATACCCGGGCACATCGCCTCTTATTATTCCGCCTGGCTTTGCCGCATACATCAACTTTGCTTCTTTCTCATTGCCTGAAAGGGAAAAATTATCATAAATCTCAAAACAGCCAGGAATGTCCACTCCAGAAGGGCAGGGTAAACAATACCTACAGCCTGTGCAGCCTATTTTCATAAGTTCACGGTATTTTTGCTCAACTCGCTTTACAAGCTGCAGTTCAGCTTCAGTCAGGGAGTTTGGATAAGCTTCGTCTGCAATCCTCAAGTTTTCTTCAATATGGGATTCCTCATTCATGCCTGAAAGCACAACCGTAACTTCGGGACGGTTCCACACCCAGCGAAGTCCCCATTCTGCAGGTGTACGTTTTATTTCAGCTTCGTTCCAGATCTCCTGTACCTCAGGAGGCACAGGTTTTGCCAGTTTGCCCCCACGCAGAGGCTCCATGACAATAATTCCCAGGCCCTTTGAGGCTGCATACTCAAGTCCTTCCGTTCCTGCCTGGCTCTTTTCATCCAGATAATTATACTGGATCTGGCAGAAAATCCATGGATAGGCATCCACAATCCGCTTAAAATCCTCAATTGATCCGTGGAAAGAAAATCCCGCATTTATTATTCTGCCATCAGCCTTAGCCCTATCAAGGAAGTCTAGGACCTCAAGCTTTTCCATTTTATCCCATAAAGTCCCCACGAGCCCATGAATAAGATAATAATCAATATGATCTGTCATGAGTCTTTCAAGCTGGGAGTTCAGGATCCTGTCCATATCATCGGTATTTTTTATTGCCCAGGATGGTAGTTTTGTAGCAAGCTTAATCTTTTCCCGATATCCGCCTGCAAGCGCCCTGCCCAGGAAAGGCTCGCTTTCCCCCATGTGATACGGCCAGGCAGTGTCGATATAGTTTATTCCGTGGTCAATTGCATACCGCACCTGCCGGGTAGTCCTTTCCTCATCTATCTTTCCATCCTCTTTCACAGGAAGGCGCATGCATCCGAACCCAAGTATAGAGAGTTCATCTCCGTTCACTGGCACTTTTCTGTACAGCATTTCAATTACCCTTGCTTTTTAAGTTGTCTCCTTGACTTTTAATTTTTTCCACAAGCCTTTTGAAAAAAGGCTTGAGCGAAACCGTTGCGCCGGTTTCACGCCATCATGCCGGTTTTTGATCAAACTTTTTCCTAAAAAGTTTGCGGCGCAGCGTTTGCTCTTGGGACGGCTAATATGGGAATAAGTAAAACCGCTTTTTAATTTACTCTCTGGGTAAGTTTATAGGTAATGCTGTAATTGTTTTCCTGCTGAAAAATGTTGGGTAAAAATAAAGGACTATTTTTTCGTGCTTTCATGATTATTAACTTTGAAATGGCTTTTTCCCGACTTTTTCCGGGGATTTTGATGTAATCAAAACAGAGTGGGATTTGTTTCCGTAGATTACAGATTTAAATGGCTTTTAGCTTCCTGTTCCTTACTGAACTTTTCTCTTGCAGCATCTTTCCAGGTTTCCAGGTCGGCGCCTTCGAATTTTTGTGCAATGGTCTTCAGTAAAGCAGGTATATCCAGATGTTGAGGGCATTTTTCAAGGCATTGTTCGCACTGTACACACTGGGAGGCATAGCCAAGGACACCGTCTCTTATTATTCCACCTGGTTTTGCTGCGTACATAAGCTTGCCTTCATCTTCATCGCCCGAGAGGTATACGTTGTCATATATCTCAAAACAGCCAGGAATGTCCACGCCTGAAGGACAGGGTAAACAGTACCTGCAACCTGTACAGCCTGTGTTCATAAGCTTGCGGTATTTTTGCTCAACTCGCTTTACAAGCTGCAGTTCAGCTTCAGTCAGGGAGTTCGGATAGGCTTCAGCTGCGATTCTCAGGTTTTCTTTAATATGGGATTCCTCATTCATGCCCGAAAGCACAACCGTAACTTCGGGATGGTTCCACACCCAGCGAAGTCCCCATTCTGCAGGTGTACGTTTTATTTCAGCTTCGTTCCAGATTTCTTTGATCTCAGGCGGTATAAACCTTGTAAGTTTACCTCCGCGCAGGGGCTCCATGACAATAACACCCAAGTTTTTTGAGGCGGCATACTTAAGCCCTTCAATCCCTGCCTGATTCTTTCGGTCAAGGAAATTATACTGGATCTGGCAAAAACCCCAGGGATATGCATCCACAATTCGCTTGAAATCCCCAACTGACCCATGAAAAGAAAAACCAGCATTTTTAATTCGACCGTCAGCTTTCGCCCTGTCAAGGAAATCGGTTACTCCGAGGCTTTCCAGCCTGTCCCATAAAGTTCCGATAAGTGAGTGAACAAGATAATAATCGATATGGTCCGTCCTGAGTCTATCAAGCTGGGCATTCAGTATCCTGTCCATATCCTTCCTGCTCTTTATTATCCATGAGGGGAGTTTTGTAGCAAGCTTGACCTTCTCCCGATATCCGCCAGCCAGGATCCTGCCCAGGAAGGGCTCATTCTCTCCAAGATGATATGTCCACGCTGTATCGATGTAGTTCACTCCATGATCGATTGCATAATGTACCTGGCGCTTTGCCTTATCCCTGTCAATCTTCCCATCTTTAACAGAAAACCGCATGCATCCGAAACCCAGTATTGAAATCTTGTCTCCAGTCTTTGGTATCCTTCGGTAAAGTATCCACTTCCCCCCTTGCTTCTCTTTCTCCCATTATTCTCTCTACCTTTAAGATGACGTCATTAACGTAATTATACGTTATCATATCTTTATTAATGGAATAAAGTATCCAGACCGTATGAAAATAGAAAAAACTGATCTAAAATCTTTATTGGTCCTGGGCAAAAAACATCTTGACTTTATGTAAAAAATAAATTTTTATCCGCGTGGATAAGGCTATTTCCGGACATATCAGCATTTTTTTCTCTGGGAATTTTCCTGCATTCATGATATCTGAAGAACAGGGAATAATGTGATGCGTAGCATACTAATGGCAAGGCTCGTGAGAGCTGCAAGACAGCCTCAATAGCTGAGTTTAAGCGTCCCATCGCCAAAGATAACATTCCGATAGTGCGGCAAATTCGCGGCGTTCTACGCTCTCATAAGCGCGAGTAACGCTTCACCGAATGGCTTATTTTGCTGCAGGCTCTGGAAAAGTACTGTGTAGTCCCCGGGCGGGTTGGTGACATTATGAGTGAGTACTGCCAGCCCTCTGGCATGCGCTAGATAAGCTGTGCCGAGCATGTGCGCACCATACTGTCGGTTAAGTGGTGTCGCGTGGGAGGTTTGCTCACCGTCTCGGCCTACAAGGTACTGTGGTCTGGAGAGGATCTTCCCTACATCACAGCCCCCAAGAAGATAAAAGCGCGGGAGTGCATTTAAAATTCAGGTCCGTATGTGCCTGGAGAGCGCCCAACCATTATTTTCCCCTGTGTTCCCTTTGTCTCTCTATCTCCATGTTCTTCTAATAGCGACAGCTATGGTTATTACTCGTCACGCAGCTCGTTGAACTCGAACTGCTGGTTGCCCAGGTCAAAAATATTGATGACCTTCTTGACCGTTGAGCCGTCCCGCATGCTGAATTCTACTATAAACTCACGCTGCGGGGGATTTGATTTCATCAGGTAATCTGTCAGTTGCACAGACTTTACGCCAGGCTGCGATCTAAGAAATGTTTCAATCTCCTCAAGAGACTCGGCGCTGTCAATAGCTGAAGCTACCTTTTTTTCGAAGGCCTTAAAATCAACAGTTGAGAAAGACATAGTGCACGCTTCTGCTCATTTATTATTATAGCCAGCTACTGAATTCCTCAGGCTTATAGATCGACACCGCATCAGTGTAACCCCCATAGGAAAAGAAATACAGCGTCGATCTGATTGAAGAATCAATAAAACGATAGGCTTTACCGTTTGCCTGACCTTAAGATACTCTTATTGACTTGCTATCAGAGTCGCTTTTTCAGCGAGGGATTGGCTGTTCCTGGAGGGACGACGGCTCAGGGACAAGGTGCTGAAACTCGGTAGTCCGGGTGCAATCCTCTCCTCTGCATCCTGAACTCGGGCAAATAAGAGAAACATTACAGGTACCCTGTCTGACAAAGTCGGTTTCACCCCGAACAAGAATACCTTCAACTTCATGAGTCTCACTGTTAAAGACTGGAGATCCCGAGTTACCCCCGTAAGTATCAAGATTTGCTGTAAAAAATGCATTCTTCTGATTATCACGAATTGACGCTCCACCCGCGAATTTTGTGGGCAAACCGGCAGGATGCCCTATAACATGTAGCGTTTGGGTGTCACTTACTTTACCATCTCTTCTGATCCGGGCAATACGATGGTTGGTTACCGGACGGTCAATCCGTACAAGTGCCCAATCCGGCCCATTTCCTACTTCTTCTCGCCCTAGAAGTTCTACGCCGCGGTAGATTTCCGTATTGTTAATGATAGTTTCTGCAGTGCTTGAATCACGCATACGGAATCCGAATACAAAGCAAACATTTGTTACATTGCCGGCATTGACACAGTGTCCAGCCGTGGCGATGATATCAGGCGCAACTAGAAAACCAGAACAGAAGGCTCCTGTCGGCTGGTCTCTGAAGCGTTCCTCAGGGCACAGGTTTTGAGATGCGCCGAAGTTATTGATTTGCAACGTAGAGGTACTATCTCCATTATCAATTACTTTTGAGGCTCTGAAAAGAGCGACTACGCTGTCCACATCATCCCTGTTTGGCCCACTGGGAAGATCACACACATCTATACGGTCGTCAGTTTCGTAAATTACTTTCTGTCTCTCTTTAAGAACCCTGACAATTGTTGCATCGTTGAACTCCCTGAGACTTTCACTTGGCTCTGCAGGTACCGCCATAGCAGTTTCCCCGGTTTTTGCTTCACGGGCTCTTAATTCCTGCAACAGTTCATTAACAGGCATTCCTCTAAGTTTTTGAATATCCTCCATATTAAACCCCCTCCCGGTTTCTAAGTGATCCATTCTAGCTTCAAATTCCTCGCCAAATAATTCAAAGTATATTTCGGCGATGATTACTGCACGACTGGCTTTTTGAATTCCTGAACATATTAATATCTTATTTCGGCAGGTACCATTCCTGTTCCTGGCAGACAATTTCCATTTTTAGTTTCTTTATTGAGTTTATCCCATCTATCTGCGAAATAAGATATTAATATAAATGAAATAATATTATAAATTAACAAAGAAAATGTGTTCAGAATTTACGATCACAATTGTATTGCTTGTCTAAGGCAGGTACTCAATATGGTAGGGTTAAAATGTCGAACCTGTTAAAGCTGCTGGTTTTTCTTAATTTATAAAATATCCTTAAGTGCCTCTGAAGCTGTATAAACGGCTCCAGCCCCGAAAATGTACTGGATTATCCTTACTGCCTGCATTATTTCTTTTTTTGTCGCTCCGGCCTGCATTGCCTGGAGTGCGAGGGATTTTACTCCACCTGCCGAGCCACCGGCTGCATCCAGAGCCATTGCGAGCAGGAACTTGTATTTGAGGGGAATCCCGCCTTCCGCAAATGCAAGTTCACGTGTATTTTCAAGCAGGTTAAATAATTCAGGGTCCTGATCCACAATAACCTGTAATGGGTTTTCTGTCAATGCATCATCTCCATTTCTCTTTACGTGATTTTGTTTTATTCCCTAACATGTTTCTTACATTAATATGCCTATTAACCAATTTTAAAGTCTCCCCTGTAAAATTAAAAGACTCAAAAAATCAAGAGAAAATAGGAGAAAACAAGAGAAAATAGGAGAAAACAAAAGAGAGGAGGAAGCAAAAAAGCGGATTCGTTTATAATATTTCCATTTCCAGCAAAGGCTCTACAGGTTCCTGGGAAAAAATAAGTTTTTAGAAGAAAAAGGGCATCCGTTTTTATTAAGGAGGAACAGGGATAAAGAGGGGGGTGTTTAAAAGGAGAGTTCACAGATGCCCAGTAGTATAATAATACCCATAAATATATAAAATTGATTTTATACTGCTATTTTATGGGAATTTTTCGAAGTACTCAAATTATTTTCTGTAAAAACTTTTTTTCCTGAAATTCCTCAGAAACCGAGTACAGAACCTGCGCTCCTTTTTAAAAACTCATAGGCTATTGTTCCTTCTTCCGGACCTTTTCCTTTTAAATGGAAGCCTTTCTTTTCCAGAACCCGAATTGAGGCTTTCAGATGGGATATGTATAAGCAATAATGCTGCCCCTTTTGAGGCTGGAAGATGCCCACTGTACCATTGATCGAACGGCCTCGGTTGCGTATCCTCTGCCGTGATAACTGGCAGGCAAGGAATACCCGATCTCAAGAGTTCTGTTCTTATGGGCAAGGAATTCTCTGTTTCCTATCAAAATCGATTGTTCGGGATCTTTCTGGCATAGAATTCATTAAAAGTTACAGATTTTTCGTTCCCTTGCCTGAATTCGCATGATAAAATCCTCAATTGTCCCATGTAATTCCAGAAAATACAGCTTCGTAGCGGCAGGAAAAAGGTATAAATGTTCGGTATTGGTGGAAAATAGAAGACATGTATTAGATTTGGGACTACTTTTAAATAATCTTTCTTATTAAATAATATTAAGATACCTTCAGGACTGTGAGTTATAAGGGAAATAAACGAGATGCAGTTGAAATTGGTGAGTCTCTAAGATATATAGGCTAAGATATATAGGCGACGAAAAGAAAACTAAAAACTATGAAAAAAGTTATAAAGATGGGAAGGCTAAAGAAATGAATATGTAAAAATTTCGAGAAATTGAAAATTAAAGGGAGAAGGCATCTGATATTGGGGATGTTTGGGAGTTTGGGGGGTAAAAATGATTTGGGTATAAGAAAAGCGTTTATCAGATGCCTTACACTATAATATGTGTCACTAATATATAAAATTATTGTTATAATTTTACCTTGTCGATTTTATGAGATTCAAGCAAAGAAAAATCAGGAATGTTATAATTTCCCGATTTTTCTCTTAAACCCTGGGCCAAACATCGAATTGCAGACTAAACCTTAAATTTACAAGCTTATGACAAATCCAAATGGCAGAAAAAATATATAAAGTTGAGTTCTTTCTGGATTTATTATGTTTTTATGTTTAGCTTTATAGATCTGGTTGTAACAGGAGATTTGAGGTTATCATGTTTTACAAAAATGAGGCAAATAGTTACAGGGAAATTCTTCCCGGAGTTAATATGAAAACAATGGTATATGGAGAAAAGACTTTGATGAGCGAATTTTTTCTGAAAGGTGGCAGTGTCCTTCCGACCCATGACCATATTCATGAACAGACCGGTTACCTGATTTCAGGTAAAATTATTCTGACCATCGGGGAAGAGACTTTTGATGTGGAGCCTGGGGATTCCTGGACAATTCCGGGCGGTGTAACTCATGCCGTTGAAACTCTGGAGGATTCCATAGCTATCGAGGTATTTTCACCCCGAAGAGACGAGTACATAAGATAACTTTGCTTAAGTCAGACGGTAAGGTCCTGTTTAGCTGAATTTTCCGATTGGGCAAAGGCATTCGGTTAAATTTAGATAGGTGCCTTATATGTAGCCATCTTTGAAACAGTCACTGGGCAAAAGCCTTATAGATACTTTTATAGAATCTCTATAATGGGGAGTTTGGCATGGATAGAGAAGACCTTTCACCTGGTTTTAAGGATGTTCTTGACTTCAAGTTTGTAGACGCACTTTTTGGCAGAAGGGCACGCCGTTTCTTTATGGGGGCTTCAATTCCAGATGGCTATTTCAAGTACAAATCAAAGCATAATCTTCTGCCTCTGACCGAAGAGGAGCAGATGCTGGTGCTTTCGGCAGTAGCAGGCAATACCGGCTGGCACAATCTGATTATGTGCGGGGAGAGATATGCACCTGACCTTTCCAACTATGCCTGCAGTGCAGGAGGACGTACTTTTCCATCGGCTGCCGGTTTCCACACAAGTGAACTTTTTTTCACAGACGATACCGGCGTTTATTTCTTCGAGACTCGTGATGCTCCCGAACTTGCCAGGCGCTCGGAAAACGGGACTTTCGAGACGGAAGAATTGCTCAGGGCACACAGAGCGAGAGTTAGAAAAATTGCAGACGGCAGGCTGAAGATTCCTCCTGAGACTCCATATGTCGAGGCCCACAATATCTGGGTCGTCAACCATCCGGGCACAACATTTATTATTCCAGTTGCCGACCTTGCCCAGCACGTGCTTGCTGGGCTCTGTTACTACACGCAGAACGGGGTGTGTTTTTTTGATGACGTGCATGGGCAAAGGATAGAAAGGCTTGAGGAATTTAGCAAGCTTGTTGACACCGAGAATCCCTTACCTTTAAGTTTTCTTGAGTTGTGGTCGTTCTCGGAAGCCACTGCAGAATTTTCAATTGCCTGTTACGCGGGAATGCTTATGCTGCAGGCAATGGGATTGGGCGGCTGGATGTTCAACGGCATGGACCCTTTTTCAGTTCTCGGAGCGAGTGGGAACCCCAACGTACCCGGACTTGGTTTCAGGCATGATACGGATGAGCGCTGGTCCCTTTCCAATCCTACCGGGCTTCCGGGTGTGTTTGAGGGTTATACGCCTCCTCACTACAAGAATATGAACCAGGTCGTAGATGCCCTGACTGCAAGAATATTCGGTTCCGGAGGCCCTTTCAATCCGGAAACCCCGGGTTATTACAAAGATACAAAGGCAGTCCGAAGCAGGGCAAAGCGACACGATGAAGAGTTCAAGGCATGTGTTGCTTTACAGGCCCAGTACATTTACAACCGTTTCGGGAAATTTCCTGGCACGGTTCCGAGCATTCTTGTCATGCCCTATCTTCAGGCACAGCACCTTGATCTCGAATTCTATGACCATTTTTATGAGAAAGGAGCCTATCTTGAAACCCATTCCAGGCACATGAAACGCTGGCACTAACTCGTGCCTTTGAGCTTTAGGACTGAACTATTTTTTCTAACAGTTTCTTAAGCAACTCTTTATATATTTACTCTATTTATAATTCTGAATAATGTTTCCTATTTTATTAAGAACTTAATTTACAATTTAGATATATCTGTTAATTTTATTGCCAATTGTTTCAGTTATCTATTTACAGGAGGATCAAATGGGGCTTTTAAGTGAATTTAAAGATTTTCTCTACGAATATAAGGTAATCCCACTTGCAGTTGCCTTTATCATGGGTATCGCATCTACAGCTCTTGTAAAATCCCTTGTGGATAATATAATCATGCCGCTAATCACGCCTTTTATTCCTGGAGGTGCCTGGAGGGAGGCTACTCTTGAACTGGGGTCTGTAGTAATAAGCTGGGGGGCTTTTCTGGCAGAGTTGATAAACTTTATTATTATTGCATTTGCAGTTTTTCTCATTGCAAAAAAGGTTCTCAAAGAGGAAAAAGTGGAGAAAAAGTGAAAAATGGAATACTTATAACCGGCAAAGTCTGAGCTTTAAGTTAAGAATTCAATTTTTACTTTTTTTATTTAGGTTTCGAATTCAGAAGGTTTCTGGTTTGAGACTTCAATCTGACATTTTTCACTTTCATGCCAGAATCTTGATTTGTGTAGACAGATTTTTCCTACAGAAGCAGGGATCTTTAGTATACTTTTAGATTTCAGAGTAAACTTTTGTAAATACTGCGCCGATCGTAATCATAATCGAAGAGTAATAGATCAAAAGAAATAACCATATAATCGACCCTATAGCTCCATATACACTTGCAGGATTGGCGTACAGAAAATAAAGTCCCATAACATATTTACCTATCGTTATCATAATTACCGTTATCAGGGATCCGACAAGAACAGATTTCAAATTAAAACTTTTATCCGGGAGAAGTTTATACACAAGGATAAAGAATAGTACAAGCATTAGGAAACTGGCTATGGAACCTGCATAATCTGCAATGGAAGGTGAGAAAGGTAAATAATTCTGGAAGAATCTTGAGATCGTATAAACGAACCCTTCAACAAGTATGCTCAGTACGAGCAGCCCTCCAAAGAGAATAACAATAGCAAAAGATACAACAGCATCCTTTACAAAGTCCTTGATATTATTGGGTTCAGAGGGTTTTATATTCCAAGCTCGTTCAAGGAAGTTCTTCAACTGCCTGAAAATATTGCTTGCACTCCAGAGTAGAATTGCAAACCCTATTAATGCGTTTATAGAGAGAGAATTAATGTCCGGAATACGCTCGAAAAGTAAGGTTATCATGCTGATTATGCTCTCATCAACTACCCCTTTTAGATAATCGAGTATGTTTTCCTGAATGCTTTTTGACATCAAAAAAATACTACCTATTGATACCGAAAATAATAGAAGTGCAGGAAGACTCAGTACAAAATAAAAAGCTAGTGCAGCACTGTATGTCATAGAATCATCTTCCATCCATTCTCTCATTGTTCTGGTAACAAGATTTTTTACATATCCTTGGCTCATGCTTCCCCCTGATAGTTATTAATGTACTAGACTCTATTAAATAGCTCTTATTAAATTTTTAGAAAACTTTATACTCTTCTGCGCAGATAGCAAATTTACTTATAATTGGGTGCCGTGATATAAAAAGCCCAGTCGAGAATAAAAGGAAAACTGTTACAAGTAAAATAGAAGGTTATGCTAGGAAGGAAAAGTAAACCAGAGCCGAACAGGCAGGAGTAAGAATTGAATCAAAAATGGATATAAAAAGCAGATATAAAAGATGGGTATAAAAAACAGATATAAAGTATGAATGTACATAAACATAAATTAACTTGTTTAGATGGAGTAACTGATTAAAAGAGTTAAATTGGTTAAGAGGGAATACCCATTGATCCGAGTTAAAAGAGTCTACGAGCAGCCGTCCGATCAAGATGGATTCAGGGTACTTGTGGATAGGCTCTGGCCAAGAGGTCTCAGGAAGAACGAAGCAAGATTTGATCTCTGGATAAAAGAAATAGCTCCTGAGAACAGGCTTAGAAAATGGTTTTCGCATGATCCCGAAAAATGGGAGGAATTCAGGAAATGCTACCTTAAAGAGCTTGAGCATAAGGAAGAGTATGTGCAGCAACTTCTCGTAAAAGCTAGAGAAACCGATCTGACCCTGCTCTATGCTGCAAAAGATGAGAACTTAAACAACGCTGTAGTTCTGAAGGAATACCTGGAATCTCGACTAGAGATAGAGAACCAGTGACTTACTCATATAGAGCCAAGAACAAAAATTCCAAACCAAAAATACTGGAAACCAGCATTATGACCAGGATCGAGAAGACCAGTTATATACAAAACTGCAGCATAACTGAAAACAAGAGAAGCAGTCACCCCGCACACATATAGTGCTGCTAAAATGTGTTTACCCGTTACTAGCCGATCTTTAAGGTCGTTGTCCTTAATAAATAACCGTTCTTTTGGCTCTGTAGAAATCCTTAATTTAATCCATAATAATTGTATTACTTTTTTGTTTATATTATAGACTATTAGTTTAACTTTTACTTCTTTTACTTGATTTCTAACCTTTCTTGCTCTTAATGTTTCTCCAAATTTTCTTTTTACAACAGATATTATTGTCTCTACTATATTCCTTCTATTGTATTTGATCTTATCAAAGTCTTTGTTTAATTGTTTTCTATATTTTCCGTTTATTCTCTTTCTTTTTCTTTCTCTCAAAGGTACTATTGAATCTGCTTTTATCTCTTCTCTTATTAGAGTATGAATTTCTTCGGAATCATATCCTTTATCCATCACATAACATTGAGACTTTCTTGACTTGTTTGATTGTCTTATCAGAGTCTTTGCATGCTTGACATCATGATCTGTTTTTTGGCTAATTTTCCATCCTAATATTACTTTTTTAATAGTGTCTACTGATATTGAAGTTTTAAGGAAGCTCCTTCGGAGCTTCCCTGTTCTCTTAGAATAATAATGACTTGCATAAGAACTCGTAAATCCTGTTGCATCAATTGCCGTAATGAGAACTTTTTCTCCATGTGAGTAAAATAGTTTTAGAGTTTTTGACAAAATTAGGTTAAACAATGAAGAGGGAATTCTGGACACAAACTTTTGAAGAGTAGTGTAATGAGGAACCTTATCAAGGTCAAGTTTTTTCTTTATACTGTTCATGAGGTCAACAAGTTCTACAAAGTCACGGTAGTCTGTACTTATATACTCCTTCAATAAAACAAGAACAAGAAGCTGATGTTGAGTATAAACACGTTTGGAATATTTGCAGGAGTAAAGGTTCAGTCTGGAAGACTGAACCGTTTTAAGACTGAGATCAATAAATTTAATATACTTATTTGATGACAATAGCAATTGCTCCTTTGTTTTTTGTGTGGACAAAAAAATTAAGGAGCATTTTTACAATTTTATTTTTATAATTTTTGGGTAAAAACAGAATTTAGAGGATTTCTACAGAGCCTAAATATATTTTATTTATATTGTTTGATTCTATTTTTTACGTTGTTTATTGTATTTTATATTGTATGCAGGGTTTAACCTATCTGGTTTTTTAAAAATGAGCAAATCAAAGACGAGGAATTACAGGCTGTTCTGAATGTCGGAATTTATGCACCAAGTCCGAATGACCAGGCCTGGCATTTTAAGGTAATACAGAACAGGGAACTGCTCGCCTGGCTGAACTGTGAAGCAAAGGAGATAGTGAAGCAATACAAGCCCCTCAAGGAGCTAGCAAATAACGAAGGCTTTAATATTTTCTATGAGGTTCCAACCGTGATTCTTGTTTCTGGTGAAGAAGCTATAGCAATTGAATCTGACTGTGCCGCTGCAACGCAGAACATGTTACTTGCTGCAGAACCCATAGGTCTCGGTTATGCTGGATTGGTTTTGTGCTGGTGGCTTTTAGTAGCTCGAGGGCTAAAGAATATTTAAAAGAATTAGGTATTCCGAAGGGTTATAAACCATATGCCTCTGTTGCCTTGGGCTATAAAAATATCAAATCGATTAAAGCATCCCCAAGAAAACCTAATGTCATAAATTATATAAAATTGAAATTTAAATCCACTCTTAATTAAATCCACTTTTAATTATATTTTTTATTTATCTAAAGCCTTGACCCGGTCAGTCTTCTGACCAAATGACTCAACAATATATAGATTGGTAGTTCAATGAATAACTCAGTTGATAATTCAATAAAAAATCCATCCACCGGCTTAACAATCAATTCCATAGGAATGGAGTTTGTCCTGATTTCTGCCGGAGAATTTTATATGGGTTCTCCAACACGCGAAAAACGTAGAAAACTCTGGGAAAGCCCTGTACATAGAGTAGCAATTAAAAAACCTTTCTACCTGAGCAGATATCCGGTGACGCAGGAGCAGTGGCAGGAGGTAATGGGAGACAATCCTTCGTATTTCAGGGGTGAAAAGCACCCGGTTGAAAATGTTTCCTGGAATGAGGTTCAGGTTTTTTTCAGTAAACTCAATGCTCTTGAAAATGCCCGGGAAAATAACCAGATTTTTCGCCTCCCAACAGAAGCCGAATGGGAATATGCAGTAAGGGCTGGAACTGAAACCGCTTATTTTTTCGGAAATGATGAATCAAAACTTAAGGAGTACGCCTGGTTTCTGAAAAACTCCGGGTTTGAAACCCATCCAGTGGGCTTGAAAAAGCCAAATCCCTGGGGGCTTTACGACATCTATGGGAATGTATGGGAATGGGTGCAGGACGAGTATCACATCAGCTATAAAGGCGCCCCTGCAGACGGAAGAGCCTGGGAAAATCTTTTCCCGAGCATATCCATACCAGTACGGGTAAGAAGAGGCGGAGGCTGGAACGGAAACGCAGGAAGCTGCCGGTCGGCTGAAAGGCTTTTTGCGGCTCAGGATAAAAGGTTAAACAGTCTTGGGTTCGGGGCGGTCTGGGAAATCTGAACCGCAAGCCTTTTGAAAAAACTGCTTGACCGCAAACTTTTTAGAAAAAAAGTTTGATCAAAAACCGGCGTGACGGCGTGGTCGGCGTGATAAACCGGCGCATGGTTTCAGGACAGCGATTGTGCTGCACCTTGACCCCTGTCTGTTTTTCTTTGCAGGTGCAGGCAGGGGCTATGAAATTTCAGGTGCTTATGACGATTTAGGAGGCGACTGACTTCTGTGCCTGTTTGGTAGAGACACTAAACTATATTCACTAATAATATTTAACAATTTTGTTAGCTTTTTTGTTACTTAATATTACATAATTTAGATATTATCTTACATAACCTGGAAAGTAATCATTAAAGAGTTTCATATAAAATCTGGGCTGTACTCTTAAGTACATCCTGTAAAATTAAGCTCATTAATGGAGTGTCGAGGACAACTAGTAGAAAATTTATAAAAGAGAAGTGCTGAGGTAAGGTCTGACTCATTCTAATGAAACAGGGTATAGCGACCCAGATATTAACAGAAAACTGGCAAATATGCATAAAGCAGGGTTGATTTTAATTTCGTAAGGCGGGAAAATCGCAGCATCAAGTAAACTTCGGCATCAAATCTTTTTTCTTCTTCCGTCGGTTATTCTTTTCATTCCTTTTTTAAAAGCACAATACTTCAGGTATTTAGAGAAGTTTTTATGGACATGATCCGGCATTTTTCTGAATAGTTCTTCTGATACTCTTTCCCATTCTTTTGCTCTCTCAAAACTTTTCATGGCAAGTGCTTCAGCCGATTCTGGGTTTGTCAGATGGGTTGACTTTGCCCCGGCTGCATTAACTACATCAATAATTGCTTGCGGATTATCTATCAACGGGCAGGGTCTTAATGGGTTTTTCGAAAAGGGCTGGGCATTTCTAAAAGTCGTGAAGAATTTGGACCTGAGAGCTTCAACAAGCGACACTTCATATATATTTGAATCGGAATAGTGGCAAAATGCACAGGGTTCAATGTCGCCCTTAGCATTGATATGGGTAAAGCCAACACCTGCACCAATGCACCCGAAAGACAGATGTCCATTGTTCCAGAAATCTATAACCACATAATCGTGTTTTATAGAGTAATCCCTGATTCTTTCATATACGTATGCTCTTTGCTCGGCAGTACATACTAAAGAAGTATCCGCACCGCTTCCTATCGGCATAAACTGAAATAACCAGCCGAACCAGGCACCTTTCAGGCGCATGAAATCAAGAAATTCATCGCTGGCTATGGTTTTATAGTTCTTTGAATGGTAGCATGATGAAAAGGCAAATGCAATGCCTCTGGACTTTAAGATATTCATAGCCCTGATCGCTTTATCGTAAGTACCCGTCCCTCTTCTGAAATCGGTTTCTTCTTTTGTCCCTTCAATGCTTATAAAGACATTCAGATTACCCAGTTTAGCCATTTCATCTGCAAATTCTTCATCGATCAAAGTGGCATTTGTAAATGCCCCGAATGTCATTTTGTTATGTTTCTTGCATAATTTCAGAATGTCATCTTTCCGGAGTAAAGGTTCGCCGCCGGACATCAGACAATCCATAATTCCCAGTTCTTCAGCCTGATTTAATATATCATCAAGCTTTTCATACGAAATATTGTGACCACTCTCATAATCCTGAGACCAGCATCCTTTACACTTCAAATTACAATTACTGGTCGGATCTACCAGAAGAGCCCTTGGAATGGAACATTTATTTTTAAATCCCCTGTACTGCTCTTTCAAAGTAATGAAGTTGCCCATTGTTAAACGAGTTGACATTCCTTTAGCAAAAAAGAATTGCTTAGTCCTGTAGATGAAAGCCTTATGATGCGGAAAAGGAGGGATCTCTTCTTTTTTTCCATTGATCATCAAATATTTCACTTGCAAAACCTCAGACCTTATTTTTCAGTTCCTGATACTATCTGGGGATTTATTCAATCAAACTCTGAATTTGATGTCAAAAATTATCTCATTCCCAGGACAACTGTAATTATATGTGAAAATTATTCTTTCATTACACTTACATTTTTCTTTTCGTATTTATCTGAAGGTGGGACGGATACAGGATTGAGTATTCCCAGATTTCCGTTAATTGATTATTTGTGATACTGACCTGTCCTCTGCCATTTCTTAAGATATTTTGTATTTCTTAAGATATTTTGTAAGATTTGTGCTTGATCATCTGGTATCTTCGTTTATTATCTTTACTCAGCCCTGATTTTTCGGAATGCTTTCTTTTAATGAATGATCTTAGATTCTTTTGTGTTCATATATTCTGAATTTAAAATTAATGATTAAATATTGAATTCGTGACTTGCAAATTAATGTTTTTAAGTGAATATAAGGGGAAGGGGATAGTGAAAATTAACAGAAAATTATTTTCTATTGGTTTAGCTTCAACAACCTTATTTTTTGTGTTTTCTATTTTAATTTCATCTATAGCATTAGGTGCTCAGGAGATCAGGCTCTCAGAGGATACTGGAGAGATCGGAGGACCTTCTATTTATGGTGATAAAGTGGTGTGGACATATTGGGGTGAAATTCATCTTTATGACTTACAAACCGGAAATGATACCATTATTACTATTCCTGAATATTATCATGCATCAAATCCTGTCATTTATGATAATAAAATTGTATGGTATCAATCTAATTATAATGATGTTGAACATAGCAGCAAACTTTGCGTGCACGATATACTAACTTCTACAAGTTCACTAATTACAGAGAATGTATCTTACGCCAGACCTGACATCTATGGTGATATAATTGTATGGGAAGAAACGGGTCATATTTATATGTACAATATTTCTACTCAGATTCAAACTCAGATTCCCACAAGCGGATTTGCATACAGTCCTGCCATTTATGATAACAAAATAGTGTGGGCAGGTTCTGGGAACGGAACTATTATAGATAAAAATAAAAATTTAATCGGTGAATCAAACATTTACATGTATGATCTCTCCACATCCAGAGAAACTCGGATTACAACCAGCGGACTTGCATCAAATCCAGCTATTTATGGCGACAGGATAGTGTGGCTGGATCAGCGCAATTTAGACATCCTTACTGGTGGAAGAGGTGATATCTACATGTACGATCTTTCCACTCAGAAGGAAAGCCGAATTTCATACAGTGAACAGTCTTCTCCATCACTGGCTATCTATGGTGATAGGATAGTATGGCAAGATGGTCGTAATTTAAAAGAAGATATCTATATGTACAATCTCTCAACTCAGAAAGAGACCCGAATTACCACCAGTGGAAGTGCAATGGGACCTGATATCTACGGAGACAGGATAGTGTATTCGGATAATCGTCAAAGATTGCCACCTGGGGATGGTTATTTTTGTGATGTCTATATGTATGATCTCACTGCTAAACCCATAGAACCACAAGCCGGGTTTACATCCAATGTGACTTCTGGAACAGCACCCCTTACAGTGTTATTTACTGATTCCAGTACTGGTGGAGTACCAACTTCCTGGCTATGGGATTTTGGAGACGGTATTTACTCAAAACATGCCATGAATGCAACCCATACGTTTACAAGCCCAGGGGTGTATAACGTTACTTTAACAGTTGCAAATGAAGCAGGCAATAATACGATAACAAAACCCAATTATATTATTGTAACTTCCCCAGAAACACTAGTTGCAGACTTCTCTGCTAGTGTAAATTTCGGACCTGCACCCTTAGATGTGGAATTCTATGATGTCGGTACTCGTGGAGTACCAACTTACTGGTATTGGGATTTTGGAGACGGTGCTTACTCGGAACGTGCCATGAATACAACCCATACATTTACAAATCCAGGATTGTATGATATTACTTTAACAGTTACAAATGAAGCAGGCAATAGTACGGTAACAAAAAGGGGTTATATTAATGTAACTTCCCCAATTAATGTAACTTCCCCACAAAAACCAGTTGCAGACTTTTTTGCTGATGTAATCTCTGGAGCAGCACCTCTTACAGTGTTATTCACTGATACCAGCACTGGTGGAGTACCAACTTACTGGTATTGGGATTTTGGAGACGGTACCAATTCAAAACGCGCCACGAATGCAACACACACGTTTACGAATCCAGGATTGTATGATATTACTTTAACAGTTGCAAATGAAGCAGGCAGTAGTACGATAACAAAAAAAGTTTACATTAAAGTAATTTCTCCAAAAATACCAGTTGCATACTTCTCTGCTAATGTAACTTCTGGAACAGCACCTTTTACGGTGTTATTCGCTGCTGCAAGTAAAGACGAAGCACCTGTTTCTTGGTACTGGGATTTTGGCGATGGTACCAGTTCAAAACATGCCATAAATGCGACCCACACGTTTACAAAACCAGGAAATTATACAGTCAGTCTGACTGTAGAAAATGCAGCGGGGAACAGTACAGCGACAAAAACAGGTTACATAGCTGTTGCCGATCCAAACAGTCCGGTTGCAGATTTCAATAGTAAGATTAAATAAGGTTAAATTCCGAACAGTACAGTTTTATGATAATTCCCGGAAAGCAACCTGTATAGAATATATCCCTGCTAGCCGTCAAGGTTTCTACAGTTATTCATCCAGATTAGGGAAGCACTATCGGAAAAAGTGTTGCTGCTTGAGCACGCTGGTTCCACATCAGTCCCTTGATTATGTGCACAACCAGTAATCGACATGGTGCTCGCAGTATCTGATTCTGCCGATGAGCCATCCTATATCCGCCGCTGGAAGAGAAAGGATTTGTGCTGAGTATTCGCTAACCGAAGTGGTTTGAGCATCGCATGTTGAAAACACCCAAATTTGAAGGTAATCTCCATGTCTTTTCAGTAGGATGCGAAGAAATCGACCGAATTATTGCGTTCCGGAACTGGCTATGATCTCATGAAGAAGACCATCGATTATATGAAGATACCAAGCGTAAATTGGCTGCTCACACATGGAAACATGTTCAAATTACGCTGATGCAAAATCAGAGGTAATAAGGGAAATTTTCGATCGTGCACAGTCTATCATCAATGATAACCTGCCGTAATGGTTATAAAATTTAAAACAATTGTTTCGGAAACCCTTACTGATTACTGTATAGCTTCCTTAGATCTGACCACACTTTTGCTTATTGGTCTTGCTATACGTATCAGCAGTTTTATCAGTCCATTGAAACTGATCACACTAAATGTGTGTACCAGTAAGTGTGCCAGTTTTAAGTTTGAGTGGTTGAGTCTTAAATACCACACTGCCAAACTGAATGATTAATATCTGTACTCCAAGCGTTACTATGATTATACACATCAATCTATTGTTATGATCTTGAAAAGTATGTACAGGTGATTATTGATGCGACATTTAAATCCAGCCTCTCAAAGACCAAGTTTATGATTTAAACTACTTATCTAAAACAAATAATCAAATATAATGAAATTAATATTAATTTTTATTATTTTAAACATAGATAGATATTATTTACTTAGCTTTGGGGATTGGGGAAAATAAATGAAAAGTAAGCTTTTTACTATCTCGTTAGCGTTTGCTTTTTTGATTCTGCTCACAACAATCGCATCAGCCGGACAGGAAATTCGAATTACACCAGATGGCGAGAGGGGGCTTAACCCTGTTATCCATGACAATAAAATTATATGGCTGGATGATCTCTTCAATGGGAGTCTCCACGTGCTGGATTTGTCTACAGGCAAAGAGATACAGATCACTGAAGATCCGTGGTATTCATATCTTGCAATATATAATGATAAAATAATCTGGATTTCTGGAGAGAAAAATATCTTCTTGTATAATATATCTACAGACAATAAAACTCTACTTCCAATTTCCAATCTAGAAAACCAAGAGCTAAAGGACTCTTTGAATATATATGGTGACAATATCGTATGGAGAAGTCGGAGTGGTGGATATCAGGATCTCTACATGTATGATCTCTCGACTTATAATAAAACTCGAATAACTGCTAATCAATTAACCAAAAACCCTGCTATCTATGGTGACAAAATAGTATGGCAGGACGAGCCTAGCCTTCCTAGCTTTGGCTTTGAAAGTTCATACTATGGCATCCACATGTATAATCTATCTACTTCCAACGAGACTCGGATTACAACCGATAGATCAGCATCAAATCCTAAAATCTACGATGATAGGATTGTATACATGGGAAATAACAATATCTACTTGTATAATATCTCAACTTCTGTAGAGACTCAGCTCACCTTCAATGGATCACGAAAGGATAGGCTTGCTATTTACGGCGACAAGATAGTTTGGCAGGATGACCGTAACGGGAACTGGGATATATACATGTACAACCTCTCTGAACAAGAAGAAACTCAAATTACCAATGATGAATCGGATCAAATCAACCCTGCTATTTATGGTGATAGAATAGTGTGGGAAGATTATCGAAATGATAAAGAAAACAAGTATTATTGCAGTATATACATGTACGATTTTTCAGCTAGACCTACAATGCCCTTTGCTTCTTTTTCTACCAATATAACATCTAAATCCGGGAACGTGCCGTTAACTGCATTATTTACTTATAATAGCACGGGAGGAACTCCCACATCCTGGTACTGGGATTTTGGAGATGGTATAAGCTCAAAACATGCTCAAACAGCCACACACACATTTACAAAACCTGGGACATATGATGTTAGCCTTACAATAACAAACTCGGTAGGTAGTAGTACGCTGAAGAGATCAAATTATATTATTGTCACTCCTCCACAAGCCCCTGTCGCAGATTTCTTTTCTCCAGAAGTATATCATGCTAACACTTATGGAGGGTCAGTTCCCACAAAAACCGTATCATTTGTCGACAATAGCACAGGTTCCCCTACTTCCTGGCTCTGGGACTTTGGGGACGGTAATACTTCAACAGAGCAAAATCCAACTCATGTGTATGATTTAGGAGGAGGATATACCGTTAATCTAACTGTTAAGAATGCTGTGGGCAGTAATACAACAAGTAAGTATGGATATGTACTTGTTGGGTTGGGTGATGGATCTGTTGCTCCAGCATTTTTTTCCTCAAATGCAACATCCGGAAATGCACCGTTTACAGTAACGTTCCATGGAGGAAATGGATATGCAAATAATTGGGATTTTGGAGACGGTTCTCAACTAGGTGTAGGTGAGAACCAAACAGTAGAGCATACATACCTTGAGCCTGGACAGTATACCGTGAGCTTAGATGAGTACAATGTCGGTGGCAGAGCTGCAATAACAAAATATCATTATATTACTGTAACCGGACTTACTAGACCATTTGCTTCTTTTACTTCAGAAAAGGTGTCTGTTCCAGAGTCATTGACAATATCATTCACGGACACAAGTATTGGAAAGCCTACATCATGGTGTTGGGATTTTGGAGATGGAGCTTCTTCAACTGAACAGAATCCAACTCACACATATTCTGCAGCAGGAAACTATACGGTTTTCCTTACAGCAAGTAATGAGAACAGTACTAATTCAACGTTTAGAGTAATCGATGTATTCAAAACTACGGGACCATTTGCATATGTTATCAGTGGCAACAATATCTCTGTAATTGATACAGCAACAGACAAAGTGGTAGACACAATGGAGATAGAAAGTGGTTTGGGGGTTGCAGTCAGCCCGGATGGAACAAAGGTATACGTGACAAACAATCGCGATAACACTGTTTCCGTAATTGATACAAGTATTAGCAAGGTTATAGCCACCATTAATGGATTAAGTTCACCTTATGCAATTGCGTTTACTCCTGATGGGAAAAAGATATATATTACGAATAACGACGGCGCTGTCTTTAGAAATGTCACTGTCTCTGTTATTGACACAGGCACTAATACTGTTATGGATACAATTAAGGTAGGCAGCGTCCCTCATAGAGTTGCAGTCACACCTGATGGATCAAAGGTATATGTGGCTAATTATTACAATATTTCTGTAATTGATGCAACAACAAATAAGGTTACATCTACTATCAATGTAGGACTGTATCCTGATGGAATTGCATTTAGTCCTGATGGAAAAAAAGTATATGTGACTAGTGGTGGCAGCGACAACGTCTCTATAATCGATACAAAAACAAATAATGTTATAGCTACGGTACCTGTAGGAGATGATCCTGTTGGAGTTGCGATCACTCCAGATGGAACAAAGTTATATGTGACGAATTATGAGGGAAACACCATATCTGTAATTAATACAACAACAAATACCGTAACAGCCACGGTACCAGGGGATGGTCCTTATGGAGTTTCAATCACCCCAGATGGGAAAAAAGTGTATGTCACAAACCTGGGTAGCGATCTCTCCGGCGAAACTGTTTCTGTAATTGACACAGCAACAAATGCTGTTACAGCTACAGTTAAAATAGGAAGCTATCCTAGAGAAATTGCAATTGCCTCAAATTGGAAAAATGCACTATCTGCCTCATAAAGCTGAAGTTCTAACTTAACCAGTTACAATTCTTCTCTTTTAGAAATGAAAAAGTTAAGTTGTGAAGATTGAAAATTTACATGTTTCCATATAATAGAAGCAAAGAACAGTAGGTTTTAGATGAAAAAATTGAATCTAGTGCGAGGGGTGGGATTCGAACCCACGAAATCCTTCGATACCAGATCTTAAGTCTGGCGCCTTTGACCTGGCTGGGCAACCCTCGCGCTTTGAGAAAAAAGCAGGGTTTTTAACCACAAAAATCCGTTATGCGGACATGCTCTAAATAAAGTTAAATTATTTAAAGTTTATTCTTTAACCCATGGAAATTACATTTCTTGGCACTGGAGTTGCGATCCCTCAAAGGAATCGGGTACAGTCAGGAGTGCTTTTGAGGCTTGAGGAAAAGCCGCTGCTGATCGACTGCGGAAGCGGCGTATTGAGCAGGTTCCCTGAGGCTGGGGTTTCCCATACCGAGGTAGATACGGTATTGCTTTCGCACCTTCATCTTGACCACGTGGCTGACCTGCATCCTCTTATCAAGGCAAACTGGCTCCGCGGAAGCACCAGTATGAAGGTTTACGGACCTGAAGGAACCGAAGAATGGTTTTCGAAAGTGCTCGACGCTTATGAGTATCTTCAGGAAGAAGTGGATGTGGATGTTATCGAGCTCTTCCCGGGAAAAGAGTTCACTCCTGACGGTTTCGACTGTGAGATCAGCTGCACGGCAGCCTCGCACAGCGTTCCGACTCTGGCTTACCGCGTGACAGGAGAGGATGGAGAGTTTGTCTATTCCGGAGACACCGGGCCCTCAAGGGAGATAATAGAGCTCTCAGCCGATGCTGATCTCCTGATCCACGAATGCTCGTTTCCCCAGGGAATGAAAGTCACAAACCACACCACTCCTAGCACACTTGCTGACCTTCTGGAAGAATCCGATCTAGAAATCGGAACTATTTGCCTCACACACTTCTACCCCGACATGCAGGGGCATGAGAAGGAAACTATAAACCGCCTGAAAGGGTACTTTGAAGGAGATGTGATTCTTGCTGAAGACCTTATGAAACTTGAATTATAATGCACAAGCCAGGCCGCATCCTTCAGGTAGTGAAGCCTTATCGTTAAATAGCAGAAAAGCAGAATTATTTTCATACAGGATAAGCCTAAGACCTACTTTCTGTATGCGTTTAATCCATGTATTTAATCTGTACTTAATCTGTACTTAATCTGTACTTAATCTGTACTTAATCTGGATATGTTTATCTGTGTACCTTAACTTGCATACATTTATTATTTCTGAAATACAGTGCCTATAACTACTATCTTGAAAGATTTAGAAAGTACAAGCTCTATACCTTTATCACTGGTGATTAACATGGCAAGAATACTCTCAGAAACAGATATCGGTATTCTGAAAACCGTTGCCCCGGAATGTGAAGGGTATCTCTGTTCGGGCTCGGGAATGGCTTATCGTTCCATACTCCCTCCCTTGGCAAATCACTATGCGAAAGATGCCCAGGACTTCTTGAGGAGAATAAAGCTACTATCCAGATATGACCTGGAATACCTTGTCAGGCTCATCCTATCAGGAGAAGAAAGCCTTGGCTGCGTACCATTCGAGTATATCGAACTTTTCATCCAGAATGTCTCTGAAAGGCTGGGTGAGGAAATAGCAGCACAGGTCAGAAGCTCCTACAATAATTCAGAATGCCCTGATTAAATAATTAAAGGATAATTTAAAAATTTAAAAATGCAGTAAAGAAAAGATTAGAGAGCAATAAAGAAGCAGTATGGGAAAGATAAAGCAGTAAAAGAAGCAGCAAAGAAAAGATTAGATAAAGAGCGATAAAAAAGCAGTAAAGGGAAAGATAAAGAGAAGAGTCCGTACACGATTTTGTACGCAGATTTTGAATCCATGAAACCTGTTCACGTCCTCCCATATTTATCTTCTAGCCTTTCAATATCGTCCTCACCAAGGTAGTCTCCACGTGAGATCTCAATGAAAATAAGGTTTTGACCACCGATGTTTGTAACTCGATGAATCTCATTCACCGGAATATCGACCGAATCTCCGGGAAGAACCCTTACTCTACTCTCGTTTTTAGTTACAAGCCCCTCTCCGCTGACTATGTACCAGTGCTCGTTCCTATGAGCATGACGCTGGAGTGAAATTTCACCCTGAGGAAAAACAGTAAGGCTTTTGACTTTATATCCGGGCTTCTCCATAAGCACTTCATAAAAGCCCCAGGGTCTCTTCTCTTCCCGTTTGCGCTTCTCTAGGATGGTTTCATATACTTTTATGTAATCATCCACCATCCTGTCAACAGAAAAGTGCTTTTCTACACTTTCCCTGCAGGCTTTGCGGGATATCGAATCAAGATTTTGCACAGCCTCTGCAGCTTCGTCAACGCTGCTGACCAGGAAACCGGTTTCTCCATTTCGGATGAGCTCAGGCATTGAGCCCCTGTTCATTGCAATCACCGGCGTCCCGCTTGCCATAGCCTCAACAACGCCAATCCCGAAAGCTTCATCATAATTTATCATGTGCAGCAAAGCATATGCATTCGACAGAAGTTCCTTTTTATATTCAGGGTCAACATGCCCTTCAAAAATGATCTGTTCATTGTCTATGTAGGGCTGAACCTCTTTCTCAAAATAAGCCTGATCAGCAATGAAACCGGCTATTCTGAGTTTTCTACCGGTCTTTTTTGCAACTTCTATTGCTTCCCTTACGCCCTTGTCCCTATGCAGGCGTGATAAAAAAAGAAGATAATCCTGCGGTTTTTCGTTGAAATGGAAGCTCTCTATATCGATCCCATGCCGAACCGTTGCTATATAGTCCAGATCACGACACCTGTAGGCATCACTTATTGACACATAGAAAGTACTGTTATTGTACTTTTTATAGACAGGCAGAATTTTCCGTGAAGAAATGCCGTGGATGGTTGTTACGACAGGTGTATCAACAAGTGCACTGTAGGTCAATGGAAGATAATCAAAATGGTTGTGGATTATATCGAATTCTTTTGCTCTTTCGAAAACTTCTGATATGTGCAGGCATTCATACACTTTCACGAGCATATCCTTATCTTCTTCATAGGGTCTCGGAGCTACAGCATGAAGTTTTGCTTTGGTGTGAGAATCTGCTGTTGCAAATAATGTAACATCAATCCCCCGTTTTACCAGGCCTTCAGTTAATAAAGATACTATATACTCCCAGGGGCCATACTTTTTTGGTGGCGTGCTCCAGGCAATCGGAGATAACATCGCAATTCTTATACTAACACCCCCCAAATTCACTGATATCCCAGACTTAATTTTTATCTTTTGAATTTCAACTTTTGATTTTTATTTACCTTTTTAGTCTTCAACTTTATTTCAATTTCAAGTATCCTCTTTTCGGATCGGTAGAGACCTCTACATCCTCTTCAAACCACCTGCAATACTCGTCAGGACACTGTTTCTCAGGGCACTGATGTATATATCTCAGGACATCGTTGATATTTGCAGTAGCTAGGGATACGGATGTATCGGCACTTCCGTAATAAATGCGGAGCTCATCATCTACAAGAACCCATCCACAGGGAAAAACAACGTCGTTGACATCCCCGCTGCGTTCATACATTTCACGCGGTCCGAAAATCCAGCCGTCTGATCTGTGGAGCACTTTTCTGGGATCATCGGGATCAAGGAGGGCGAGTCCAAGCCGGTAACTTGCTTTAGCCGTTGTCTGGCGCACTCCATGATACATAATTAGCCATCCGTCAGATACACGGATAGGTTGCGGAGATAATCCTATCTTATTGGCGTCCCACCATCCGCCTTCTCGAGCATATAGCAGAACTTCGTGTTCTCCCCAGTATTTCATATCTGGAGAAAAGGATATCCAGATATTTGCCTTTGCACCGCTTATTAAAGATACGGGCCTGTGCAGCATTGCCCACTTGCCATTAATTCTTGTAGGAAAAAGAGCAGAATCCTTATTTTCAGGCGGCAGGGTAGCTCCTATTCGTTCAAAATTACGGAAGTCCTCGGTAAGGGCAAGCGAAGTTAATGGACCGGAATCAGAAAAAGCCGTATATGCCACAGCCCACTTTCCCAGCTCATCAATGTAAGTTATGCGCGGGTCTTCGATACCGTATATTTCTTCAGGATAGTTTACAGGGTCCGGAAAAAAAGTTGGTTCTGGGTCAATTTCCCAGTCATCAATCCCGTTCTCACTTCTTGCGATTGTAAAGTGAGAAAATCCCCTGTGGTCCTCAACACGCACCAGTAACAGGGTTATACCATCAACTATCGCAGCTGCAGGGTTGAATACTGAGTGCGCCCTGTAAGGCCAATCATCAACAGTCAATATAGGATTTCTGTTGTATCTTACAAATAGCTCCCCATGGTCTTTCCAGATCATATTCCTTCTCACTCCGCCTGATTTGCTGACAAAAGGCTCTTTCTTTTCTGCAGAGCTCCATCATCCAATTCGCCACTTGCTCTGGATTGCAGTAATGTTGTACTGAAAGCTTTTTTCATGCGTTTGTTTAAAGAACTTAAAGCCATAAGGAAGCAAATTACGGATTCTGCGCCCTGGTTACAGTTCATACCATCGCGGTTGAGCCCGTCACAGACCGCGCCTGTGGAATAATCATACATGACAGCTCGCAAACGATTTCTTCCGAGGAAATATTCAAAAGAGTATTTTGCAAGCTCAAGATATTTCCTTTCACGCACAATTTCATAAGCCGAAACATAAGCCTGAGTTAGATAACCTGCTTCGATGGGCTGCTGGTCAAAGATCGGTTTTTCTCCGTTATAGTAGTACCAGCCATCGTTTCCAACCATATCAAAAAAATCGCCTTTCCACTGGATCTCAGTAAGAAAATCCAGGGTAGCGAGCCCAACCTTCCTGTAAGTCCTGTCTTTTGTGTAATTATAAGCCAGTAAAAGGGCTTCACTTAATTTTGCATTGCTATAAGTTACTATAGGTTCAAACCAGTTCCAATCTTCTTTATGGTTAGCCTCGTACAACTCGACGAGAGAATCAGCGTGGCTGATAAAAATTGATTCAAAGGCATCTTTACTTACAAGGGAGTCTATGGGCTTCACGGCATCCCTGAGCGAATTAAATACCGGTTCGAATTCATCGGCATCTACACCTGTTCTGAGCATTTCATATAAACCGCATATAGTATACGCTTTTGCTCTGGGATAGTTAAGTTTCTCCATCTCAGGCATGGCCCTGCTTATAAGGGTATGAGCAAGGGTGCGCATATTTCTCGAGAGGTAAGGACAGCTTATCACATGCCCAAGCCCATAAATGGCACGTCCGAGAGTATCTTCGCTGCCCTTTTCATCCAGAAATTCCCTTTTATAACTCATGAAATTATGGAAATGACCTGTATCTGTCTGGGCATGTTCAAGGAAGCTCATGTATGTGGTAATCAACTTCCATAGTTCCTCGGCTTTCTTTTGATTGTCTATCAATTGTGTCAGTGCAACAAGAGCCCGGCCTACGTCATCAGTACTGTACCCGTGATGGCGAGCCGGTACACCAAGATTGGAATGCTGTATAATGCCCACGTCATCAGTCAACAGCTTAAGGTAATCAAGTTTTACTTCAGGCAACTGGTTTGGAAGGAAATTAAATCTGTTTGAGGTGCTGGAATAGGCACTGTAGCTCTTTAAGGCTTTGGTGAAAACTGTATTATATTGCTTACCTACGTTTTTCCATGTCATCTTTCTGCCAAAATCATATGCTTTTTTGCGCATACTATCACACTCTTCTGGGCTTTCTATCAAGTGCAAAAGAGAATCTCTAAAGCCATTCGTATCCCCAAAATCTACAAGCAAACCTCGATTATCGGAAAGCATTTCCTGGGCATACCAGTAAGGAGTGGAAATGATTGCTTTTCCCATGCCAATTGCGTAGGTCAGAGCTCCGCTTACTATTTGTTCTCTGGAGAGGTAAGGAGATACGTAAATATCACTGGCAAGGATATATTTACAGAGTTCTTCTTTTTCGACAAATTTGTCATGGAACACTACATTCTTCTCAAGCCCGAGTTCTGAGACCTTGTTCTTGAGGTATTGCCTGTATGCTTCTCCAAAGTTCTTTTTAATCATCGGATGCGTGGCACCCAGTATTAGGTAAACAAGGTCAGGATACTGGCTTACGACTTCGGGAAGAGAGTCAAGCATACTCTCGATGCCTTTATTCTGGCTTAGCAGGCCGAAAGTAAGGACAAGCGGAGCTCCTTTCAGGTTCAACATTTTTTTATATTTATCGCAGTTGTTGAACGGATAGTCAGGCACTCCATGGAAGATCAATTCGATCTTGTCAGCAGGAGCCTTGTAAACGTCTTTTAACATATCGACTGCAGTCTGGCTCATTACAATTAGTTTTTCGGAATACCTTATGAGCTTTTCAGTGGATACCCTATACTCAGGTTCAGGTTCCCGGATTACAGTATGCATCGTGCTTATTACAGGTTTGTTGATTCCTGAAAGCAGAGCAAAAATGTAGTCTCCCGCGTCTCCCCAGAAAAGCCCGAATTCGTGCTGAAGACATACAATATCAATATCGGACTGATTTATGTAATCTGCAGCCCGGTAATAATCCTCGATTCTGTCCCTCTGGATTTGAAAAACGACTTCTTCAGGATAATTATAGGTTTCAGAGGGATCGTTCAAAGCGATTACCTCACAATGAACATCATTGTATCCCATGGATACTGAATTTAAAAGATCGGCTGTGAATGTGGCAATCCCACATTCTTTTGGAACATAGGTTCCTATAAATAATACTTTCAGTTGTTTATTCAATTAATACCCCCAAAATCAAAGTAACTAAGTCTAATTAATTCTGTATTTTATTTCCAGTGTATATTTCCTGTATATTTCCACAATTACATGCTATTATTCCCCATAACAATATATTAGTGAAATACTTATAGAATATATAGATAAATTTTATCAGGGCTTTAAATTAAAGCTATATATATTTACCCAAAAAAGCGGGTATTGTGGAAAGTATATAGCTAAGAATTTGTAAAATATGGTTTACTGGTCAGCTCCTGCTAATTACTGACAATCAGCTGATTACTAAATAGCTATAAGTTTATGTTACTCACCCAATTATTCACTTTGCTAAGCTTCAACAAAGTGTGTAATAAAATACTGATTAGATCTAATGTATTCAATGCTATTTAAAATTATTTATAAATATAATTGTATGAGTTATCGAAAAAAACTGGGAAAAAATTAAGGAAAGTTGGTGCCAAAAAGCTATTGTAGGGTTTCAATCGTTGCCAGTTTGTTTCCGAATCATGTACCAGCATCAACCTTTAATTGTACCCTTTATTTACCCAGATCGGGATATATTTTACTATTAATAGTAAAATATAAATAAAAAGCTATGGTACAGGCTCAATTTTCAATAAGAAAAATTAAGATTCTTAGGTTGTAAGCTCTGATAGCTAAGTTGCTAAGACCTTCCAGTCACTTAACCTGTGTGCATAACAAGCTCAAAAATGTTTTTGTAATAAATAAAATACTTAATTCATTCGTAAAAATATACTAAGAAGATTAAAATGTTTTTAAAGCTCGGAATTATAAGATTTATAAGATATATTTCAGTGTAGCGTAATATAAGGAACAAAGAGTACAAATAGCCCAAAAAATAATTTGTGGATAGAGTAAGTGTTTGAAAGCTGTAAAAAACTTGCTCTAGCAGATAGAAGGGATTCTACGATTGATACAACGGGGATTGTTATTCTTTGCTATATATGTCGGCCGTATTATTGCAAAAATTCTTGATTTTTATGCCTTTCCTGAGATTATGGACCGCTTATGGCAAATTGTCAAGCTTAATACCCGGAACCTAACAGCAATAGAGGAGCAGGAAGCTCGAAGCATATTTGGAAACAAAATCGATTACCAGAGGGTGCGTATTGACGAAGCTTCATTCATTGCGTGGATGAGAGCGAAGTTAAAAAGATGTTCGGGTATGGGGGTCTCAACCTTCCACACAATTAACTTCTCTAGAAAGCTTAATACTGCTCCAGGCAACGCAGATATGAAATGGCTTATACATGAATTAACCCATGTCGCACAGATGGAACATACAGGTTCGCAATACCTTGTTGAAGCATTTCTTGCTCAGATAGGCGAGGGGTACACATACAGGCTTGGTGCAAAAAAACATTTCCGTGAGTATAACCGCGAGCAGCAAGCCAGTATTGTTGCAGACTATTACATTGCACGCTTTTCAGGCGGCTCAACTGCAGTATATGATCAATATATCGCAGAATTGAGAGGTGGAGAATTATAAGCCATAGAGAGGATGCCAATTCTTGAAGAAAACCCCCTCTCCTGAAGAAAAGACCTCACAGCTCTTAAAGAAAAGCAATTATTGTATTAATTTTACTGATCGAATTCTCTCAAACTAATACGTAATTATATATGCAATCGTCAATGAGAATAGTTTAAACAAAATAAAAGATTAATTATTATCAAGTCTTAACTTTATACTAATTACTAGAATATACGAATTACCGTAATATCAGATATCATTCCCAACAGCTCGACAGTTCCAGAATTAAAACTGAAAAAACTGTAGATTTAATTGTACGATTATACCCGGATGAAATTCAGGTTAGATTCGGGTTAAACTCAATAAATCTGGGCTATATTCTGGTTTGAATCATACTCGGGTTAAATTTGAATAATGCTTTGGTAAACTTAAAATTTAAATTTAGGGGATAATAGTGGCTAAAATCTCATACCAGACGATATTTGGGGCTATCGTACTGATTATCGGGGTTCTACTTCTGTTCAGAACTACCGGGATATATGATACAGTCCAACTGCTCAAATACATTCCTTCTTTATTTATCTTACTCGGGCTATATGCACTCTGGAAAAGCAAACTTTCCAGTTTATCTGGCCCTATCATTCTAATAGTAGTCTTCACGACCCTTCAGCTACTTGTGCTTAACTTGATTTCTTGGAATATCATTGCCAGTTGGTGGCCGTTATCGATTATCTTTATGGGAATCGGGATTCTTGCCGATAGGAGGGGGCGCTCGTTCGTTTCCAGAAAGAGTACCGAAACTATAGATTTATTTGTAGTCTTTGGAGGTGTGGAAAGTACTAATGTTTCCAAAAATTTCCAGGGCGGGGATATAACTGCGATTTTCGGAGGAGTAGATCTTGACCTTCGGGACTCCATTATTGAGAGTCCACCTGCAAGAATGAATGTGATCTCCATGTTTGGCGGCGTCGATATAAAGATCCCTGAAAAATGGCTGGTCGAAATGGATTTGCTGCCTATACTGGGCGGTGCCGAGGATGAAAGACCAAGGAGTTCAGCACGCAGGGAAAGCAACACTGAGAAACCTGACCTTATAGTCACTGGATTCGTTGCTTTTGGCGGTTTTTCCATTAAAGATTAACAGAAATATCTATGCATTAGCTCGTCCCAACCCGTTGAAAGCAATCCAGCTCAAAGTTTTGATGAACCTGATAATGTTTGCATGGAGTAATTGAGATAAGAGGTAGGCAGGGGGAATTTTGTCTACTTATTTTTACTTTATAGTACGCTCTCGTACTGTCCTGAGTTGATACCTGAGCTCAAGAATAAACTGTTTACACTTAGGAGGCGTATTTTGGAAGAGAATTCGGGGATATTAGATAGGGGGGAAATTACAGATAACCCAACAAAAGATCAATCACCTAAACCAGTTACACGGCGAAATTCCTGGCTAAATGTTTTAACATCCGCAACAGTTTTTTACATTCTCTTACTGGTGGCGTTGTTGCTGACAGGCAACCCCAACCTGTTCCCCAGCCTGGTGATGGTCGGCAGCTTTACAGTCCCGGTTGCCTATGTCGCATTTTTATACGAACGCAGGCAATTTAGCCGCCTTAAGATGCCGACCGTCTCCCTGGCTTTCCTGTACGGTGGGCTGGTGGCTATTATCGCCACTTCTTTTTTAGGTCCATTATTTATTATCCGGTATAATCCTGGAGAGACTCTGGCAGTAGGGCTCGTTGAGGAATTTGCTAAAATCCTTGGGGTAGTGATGATTGCACGCCACAAGCGACATGACCAAGAAATGGATGGGTTGATCCTGGGGGCGGCAGTAGGGATGGGGTTTGCAGCCCTTGAAAGTACAGGTTATGCCTTTACGAGCTTCCTGATGAGTTCGGGGAGCATTTCGGCAACAGTGGAAGTGACTTTATTCCGCGGTCTGCTTTCCCCACTGGGACACGGGACATGGACAGCAATTTTAGCCAGTGTACTCTTCCGTGAGAGCAAAGACTGTTGCTTCCGGGTTAACCTGCAGGTGATTGGGGCATACCTGTTTGTCTCCGTTCTGCACGCAATGTGGAATGGGTTGTCCCTGGTTCTCACTCCAGTTATGGGTCTTGGGCTAGGTGCGATCACCACCTGGGTTGTAGTAGGCTTTATTGGATTGTATGTGCTAGGGGCGCGCTGGCGAGAAGCGATCAGGTCACAAATAACTGCTTTACCAACAGAAACCGAGGCCAGATAAGTCTGAAAGAGGGAATTTAATTACCCGGACAGACCTCGTTTGGCAAGCGTTATATTACTGGTCCGTGCTGTGCAGAAACGATGGCAGGTAATGAGACATTAGAGAAAAATGCTTGATATAAAAGTAAAGTATAAAAATAGGAGAAAGATTTTTCTACCTTAGAATAGAAAAAAGTTTACTTAGATAATGTGTATAGCCCGGCACGGATTCGAACCGAGGTTGCAGGATCCAGAGTCCCGCATGATTGACCACTACACTACCGGGCTTCGATTATTTTTCGCTGTGGAGCGCATTTCTTTTGCCCTCAAGCGTATCTTCTAAAGGAAGATTTCGTATATATATCTTTCGGCTGAAGGGGCTAAACTTTTAAAATTTAATAATAAGAGGGGAATCCCTTCTTACAGGTTTTCTTCGGGCTGATTTAGAACTGCAGTCCACCACCAGCGAGCCATATCTATAAGATCTTTTGAAAATTGACCTGAGAGCCTGTACTCCTTATTCTTTATAGAGATAAGCCCGGCTCCAAGCAGTTTATTGCGCATCGCATAAAATGAGGCACGCCCTATCTGGAGTTCTTCCAGAAGGAGCTTCCATTCGTCAGTCCGGACGGCTTTTCCTGCAGCCTGACGTTCTTCAATTATTGTTAGAAACTTTTGACCTCTGATAGCCGTAGCATCTTCTTGAAAAATACGCCGCATAAGGGTATAATAAGGGTCTCTTGAATTACTTATGCGGGTGTTGGCATCCGATCTTACCACAATAGTCGTCGCTGTTCTGGGTGCGTTTTTAACGATTGACATTGTCCATCAAGCAGTTGGGGGTAAAATAGTAAACTTCTCAAGCCGTAGATTCGGCTGACGTCTTAGATGAGGTTACAATCTTCATGAGCAGATCTATATACTCCTCTCTCAGAAGGTAAACCATTGGGGTTTTATAGGATTCTTTATGCGCCCTTAGAATTCCAAGTTTCGAATGGATATACCCTACCATGGATGCGACCGTATTCCTTGTTACATTATACTTACTCGTAAGCATTTCATGCAGCTCGTCAATAGTCGCTTTTTTTACCTTGATGAAGATGCACAGGATTGCCCTTCGATATCCATTGGAATCAACTTCAAGAAATTTCTCTAACCTGGATTTAATTTTAGCTCGGATGGATACCATTGATTGCCACCTCTACTGATGTAGTAAACTATGTAAGTTATAGCTCTATATATAGATTTGTAAATTTATTCGTCCTGACGGAGATGGATATAAAAAATTGATATCCAATGAACAATTTTACTTTACTTCAAACCCAGTTTTTGTATATCTATATATTCTTTCTCTAATATATCGTTTTTTATGTCCCTTCTGCATAGGATTTA
Source organism: Methanosarcina flavescens (assembly GCF_001304615.2). Lineage (NCBI taxonomy): Archaea > Methanobacteriati > Methanobacteriota > Methanomicrobia > Methanosarcinales > Methanosarcinaceae > Methanosarcina > Methanosarcina flavescens. Next base: position 2,958,031 of record NZ_CP032683.1, read on the forward strand.
ATCCCAAATCTTTTTAAGAGCTATTCATTATTAAGTACTGCACTTTTATATTTTTGTTTTTAACTTTATTTATTAATAAAAATTTTATATCTATAATAAAGAAGAAGCTTCTAGTTTCCGGGAAGGAAATTTAAAAACTTGCGTGATATATTTACCTAAACACACTATTCACACTATTATTTTTACTATGAAAATAGATTAAGTTTGCGTTTAACCTGTTAAAACCGTCCGTTTTTTACTTATTATAATGTAAAAACTACAGATTCTCTGATTTTCTGGGATTTGGAAAGTTAAAATATTAGCTTGAACATAAAACTCTTTAATAGATTTATTCTGCCTGAGATTTCTTCTCATTCTTAAATTTTTCAGTTAAGTGTTTGTGCAATCTTGCTCTTAAAGTCATACTCCTCATGATCCTGCGACATTTTTTGCACATCCTGAATTTTAATGATGGAATAATAAAATTTCATGATCAGGAAGGCAAAACAGGGGCGTCTCAGATCAAAATGGAAAAGTGAAAGGAAGATAAAAGGGATATAAACTAAGGTATCCTTAAAGCCAGGTGCTTTCTATAAAAAGGGGATTAGTATTAATAGGGTATAGATACTCTTCGTTTTTGGGGGGTTTTATAAGATTCAATTGAATAAAAACATACTTTTCTTTTACTTCGTAATATTCTATCGTTTTTAACACAAATTTTCAAACGAGTAATACTAAAATAATGAAAACCACAATCTGGAAATAGGTAATCAAAAAGAGTTACATAAGTTTTTAAGGTAACTAGCTTTTTAATCAATCTAAATTCTACCTTTTTATTAGATTGTTTGGTTGTTTGGTGATATTCAAATAAATATCTTTTTAATACTAGTATCTTTTCTAAAATAGTTAGGCATTACCTAACTATTATAATTAATCCACTTTTTGTCAACTTGCGCTTAAATTATTTTCAAGTTAACAAATTTAAGTATGTAGGCATATGTAGTTTTCGCAAATTTTCTTAATAATTTATAATATATTCTCACATCAAAAAATCTGAATTTATATGAAATGTTTAAAATTTGCATTAATGATTAGAAATCTAACTAATAATCGAATACTTTCACCCCGCTTCTAAGAGCTTTATATTCTCTGCGGGAATAGTAGGAGTAATGAAAGAAAGTATAGGAGATTGATAGAATGGTATTAAAAATATGTTTTACAGTGAAACCAAAAAGCTGTAAATTTTGTGGATCAAGCGATCTTGTGAAGAGAGGGTATGATATTACAATACATGGGAAGAAACAAAAGTTTGCATGTAAGGAATGTGGAAAAATTTTCTATGGTTTAAACCCTCAGGGAGTGGAATAAAATGGATAAAGTTCTTATCAGAGTATTTGTAGCATGGATTCTTTTTGTTGTGTTATTTTTTGTGACAAATATAATTTGAAAAAAGTAGTCTGACTTAATTTTTCGTTGATTGAAAAATTGGCTAGCGGAAGCTTTGGTTAAATTTCAGAAAGGAGGAAAAGAAAATGGAAGAAACAAAAGTTAAAATCAGATATTATAAACAAATATCCCCAGTTATCGGTAGGGGCTGTTAATAATGCCCAGACCAATTTTTTCAGCCCAATTTAGAACATATGGGGAATGGCTAAAAGCAGGCGATAGGACTTCAAAGTATGCTCAGGAAATTATCAGAAAACACAAAGTTTTTCCAGATAGGAATTTAAAATTTTTAAATTCCTTAAAAATTTCTGATATTGATTTAAGTCTTAAACCAGTTTCAGCACTAACAGAAAAGGAATTTACAGAAAGAGGTGAAAGCCTTAAGGTGTTAAAAATAATGAGAAACGAGGGCTTAACCCTTTCAAAAAGTATTGAAAAGGCTAAAGAGTATGGCTATAACCCCTCGGAAAAGAGTGTAAGAAAAAGTTTAGGAAATGTTCTCTATAAAACCGGAAAAGGATGGAAAGCCAGAAAAACAGATCGAATTGAGGTTAGAATGAACATTTATTCTAACGGTACAGAAGAAACAATAACATTAACAAACAGTAAAGATAGGACTTTAATTGGAAAATATTTTAATGACGTTAAGAAACTTTTGCATGGTCAACTAGACGAAAAAGCGTTTAAAAAACTCTATAGAAGGAAAGTAATCGTTGACGCAAAAGGAAATAAATGGAGTCTGGAAACAAGTAGAAAAGACATAGAGATAATTGAAACAGCTAATCCAAACGATGTCTACAGGGTTATATATGGCACAAGATAAAAAATGTGAACTCTGCGGAGAAACCGATAGCAGAATAATAGAATTGTATCGTATCTTTAGTAAAAACTCTCCACCTGCAATAAGGTTACTCTGCAAAAATTGTCTTTATATAACTAATCATGGACAGGACAACATTCCACGTAAAACAATAGTTGAAATCTCTGCCCCTAACAGCTTGGAAAAACTCATATTATTTATGATGGGTGGGTTTTCTCAGGTCATTGGAGAAATTGCAGAGGCATTTGGTAACATATTGCTTGAAATGACTAAGCAACAGGAGCTAAACATAGTTCCCGAAGGGATAAACCTTGCTAAGGAACCTTATAATGTATCTCAATATACTGAAGAAGATAAAAAATGCGTCCTCTGCGGAGTAAATGACAATAGATTATTAGAAAAGCATCACACTGATGGTAAAAATTTTTCACCTAATACAGTATTACTTTGCAAAAACTGTCACTATAAAATTACTTATGAACAAAACAAAATTACACCTAAAAGAAGATCGAAAAATGCAACGATTAACGATTTAGTAAATTTTATGTTAATAAGTGAAGGAGTTCTATTTAACGAGATGGGAAGAGTACTAAAGGATACTGGAGAAGAATTTAACAAAATTAGTAAACAAGGGGAATGATGAGGCATGGAAGACAAAACAGCTTACTGTAGGGGATATATAGAAACTAAAAGAAAAAATGAGGGTAATAAAGGAAAACCATTTATCCCAAATAAGAAAACTAAACCCCGTCATTCCAGAGTTTTAACTTTTGATACTGAAACAACTAGCGACACTTTCCAGAATTTAAAAGTAGGATATTTCGAAATTCACGAAAAAGGCATTTTGCAGGAAAGCGGATTCTTTTATAATCCTATGCCTGAGAACAATTTGGATGTAAATACCCGCTTTACCATTCCGCAAAATACCCTTTCACAAAATCCATTATCTTATGAAGAAGTTCAGATACTTAAAGAGTATGCAAAAAAGGAAAATATTCCCTTATACACCACAAAACAGTTTATAGAAAATATATTCTTTTATGAAGTATATGAAAAAGAAACCCTATGCAATGGGTTTAATCTTCCTTTTGACGTTTCCCGAATAGCCAGAAAAGCGGGAAATACTGTAAAGGGAAACCCCACAAAAGGAGATATTTTATTATTATTCCCCCATATCCCAAACTCTCTAAATATAAAAATTGGTAGAATGGGTTTAGCGGAGACTATTTCCTTTGTAAATCCTGAAACCGAAAAAGGAGAAGAAGCCCCTAGACTGAAAACTAAAGGTTACTTTTTAGACTCATCTCATTTATATAGCGTGCTCTTTGGGTCTGGCACTCAGCACTTTTCACTAAAGCAGGTATGTAAGAACCTAAAAACAGAACATCAAAAAGAAGAAGTCGAAGAACATGGAACGATAACTAATGAATATCTCCATTATCTTCAGTGGGATGTAAAAGCAACATATGATGTTTATTGCATACTGGAAGAAACATTCAATAAATATGGTTTAACTAAAAAGGAAATTACTAAAATTTATAGTGCAGCTTCAATAGGAAAAGCAGCTTTAAAACACTTAGGAATAAAGCCCTTTTTAGATTTAAATCCTGAATACCCTTCCATTAACTTAGGTAGAATAATGGAAACTTATTTCGGTGGAAGGGTAGAATGTAAACTAAGGCATGAAATTAAACCAGTGGAAGTCTTAGATTTTACATCTATGTATCCCTCTACTATCGTTTTACTTGGATTATGGGAATACATGATATCAGAAGGATATAAAGAAATAAAAGCAACAGAAGAAATTAAAAAATTTGTAGATTCAATAACTTTAGAAGATATGGTTAATCCTGAGACATGGAAGCAATTAGTAGGTATTGTTAAGGTAAGACCAGATAAGGATATTTTACCCCTTAGAGCGGGTTATAATGAAAATGGGGAAAAAACAGTAGGTCTTCAATACTTGACCTCAAACCATGAAATGTGGTTTGCATTGCCTGATATTGTTTCTAGTAAACTCCTTACTGGCAAAACTCCCGAAATAATAGAGGCTTATAAATACGAAGCAGGAAGACCACAAAAAACCCTGAAATCTCAGAAAATTCTAGGGTATCAGATAAACCCGAAAAAAGATAACCTGATTAAATTCTTCGTTGAGGAAAGACAGAAAATTAAAAACGAAATGGAGAAGCTGGAAAACGAAGGAAAGCAGACTTCTCCAGAGTATTCAGAAAAAGATGGTCTACAGTTAGCGTTAAAAATCTTATCTAATGCTCTCGGTTATGGAATATTCATAGAATTAATAACTCAAAAGACAGAAAAAACTTTAGTAGTATGTAGGGGGGATAAAAAATTTTCTTCTATTGGCAGATCAGAGGAAGAAGGAGTATATTTTAACCCCCTGATAGGAAGCACAATAACAGCAGCTTCAAGACTTATGCTAGCAATAGCGGAGACCAAAGTGAAAGAATTGGGGAATTCTCACTATTACATGGATACGGATAGCATTTTTGTCCCGCCGGAAATAGTGGAAGAGGTTTCAGATTTCTTTAATCCATTAAATCCTTATGAGAACGTTTCTCAACTTCTAAAAGTTGAGGATAAATTCAAAAGGGTAAAAGATGAAAAAACCGGAGAGAAAACACCTGTTCAGTATTTCTTTGGTATTTCATCTAAAAGGTATGTAGTGTTTGCACTTGATGAAAAAAACATCCCTGATATATCAAGAATGGAAGGGAAACTTCACGGAATGGGACATATAACAAACATATTCAAAGAAGAGATTACGGAAGAGGATAAGCATTGGCATCCCCTGTTATGGAAAGATCTTATTCTTTATCATATGGGGAAACTTGACCATGAGGATATTGTCTTAAAATATGGTAACAAATTTGAAATTGCTAAAGTAGCCATCAGAACACCTACTACACATAACAGATTTAAAACATTTAATGAAGGAAAAGAATGGGAAAAACAAATAAAGCCGTTTAATTTCTTCAATCAAGGAAACAGGAAGGATAAAGATGTTTTTCCTATTGCACCAATGAGGAAAAACCCTCAAGAGATGGTAAAGTATCCGTTTATTGATTACATAAGCGGAGAAATAAAAGAAGGTAAAGAATACTTTAAACCAATGGATAAAACCTTCTTTGATTATTACAGGCACCCTGAAATAAAATTCGAAGGAAAAAGAGGGTTGCTTAAGCGTAGAGATATCTTTATAACAGATATTAAAACGATAGGAAAAGAGATACCTTCAGTAGATGAGACAGGAATAGAAGCAGAGGAAGAAGAAGATATACAGGTATTTGAAGAGAAAGAGAATCTGTTATATATTATAGAAAAAGAGTGCGAGAAAGCAGATAGAGAGGGAAAAACAAGAAAAGGGGATATTGCAAGGATTAAGAACCAAATAGAGATTTATAAAGAATATAATCCCAACGAGGAAGAATTGGCGGAATATACAGTAAGATGCTTAAGAACTTTGAAAAGGACAGGCAAAGACGTAAAAAGAAAACCTATCTTACTAACTGACGAAAAGAGAGAAAAAGTATTGAATATGCCGGAAAAAGAGGGAAAAGAAAAAGGAATTCCTGAAAAAACTTTGCAGAAAATAAAAGCAAAAATCAGAGAAGGAAAAGCCCTTAATGGTAATCTAGAAAGTACAAAGAAAATAATGGAATACATAGACAGCCAGAAAGGGGAGATAAAAATATGTTGAACATGAATAAAAAGCCTGAACAGGAAGAAATAATCTTAATTCCCTTCTTTTTATTTCAAAGATGGTTTTATGAATTAACTTCTGAAGATTTAAAAAGATTTGATGTTAGTTTAGTTGAATATTTAAAAGTAAGAAAACTAATTTCTACTGGGAGAATTACAAGAGTAAACGACAAAACAGTTTTCAAGTTTTTAAAAATATGTGAAAACGATCTTAAAGAAAGGGAAATTCTTAAAATATAAATCTCTGTTTCCTTTTATTTTTCCTGATACCTTTTTTATTTCTATACTTCCTTTTATTATGTATGGGGAATCCGCTTATTTTGAATGGTTACGGCATTAAAATTACTGTTGATAATGGAAGACTTGTTATTAAAAATGGAAACAGAAGTTCAGAAGAGAAACCAGAAAGTTATTATTTACAGCCCAATCAGAAGAAGATAACATCTATCTTAATTTATGGTCAAACTGGTTATATTTCCCTTGAAGCTTTTAAATGGATAAGTTTACAGAATATCCAGCTTAATATTTTTAATTGGGATGGAAGTTTATTATCTTCAGTCAATCAGGAAAAAGAGAATAATGGAAAAAGGAAAATTGCACAATACGAAACCTATCTTGATGAAGATAAAAGATTAGGTATTGCAAAAAATTTGATTAAAGCAAAAATAACTAATTCTATTAAGATTTTAGATTCTTTACCGTTTCCAGTTATTGAAACTCATCTTATCGTTCCATATCTTAACGAAGTAGATAACGCAAAAGATATACCGGAATTGATGGGGTATGAAGCTACCGCCGCAAAAATCTATTGGAAGGAATTTATGAAAGCTATTCCTGAAAAATGGGGGTTTGTAGAAAGATCAGGAAGAGAATCTTCTGATTATACAAATACGATGTTAAATTATGGGTATGCCTTACTGGAAGCTGAATGTTTAAGAATCATTAATACTGTAGGGCTTGATCCATGTATCGGCTTTTTGCATGAAATGAGAAACGAAAAGCGGAGCTTAGCATATGACCTACAGGAGATTTTTAGAGGAGAAATAGACGTAGTAGTCTATAAACTACTTTCGAAGGGCTATAGAGTTCCTAAAACAGACTTTTTGAGAATGAATAATTATTCCCTTAGATTAAGAGAGGGAGGGACAGATAAGCTAAGTAAGGCTTATGAAACCCGAATGAGTGAGAGAATAGAGTATGAAGGGAAACTCATTCCGAGAAGGAAAGTAATAGAAAGGAAAGGGTTTGAGTTAGCGGAATATGTAGAGGGAAGAAGAGAGAATATTAATTTTTTGTATTAAAAAAGTGTAAAATATGTATGTTTTTACATTTAAATTGTAAATTTAGTAAATTTACAGTAAATTGTGTAAACCGTTATTGGACGAACGTGTAAATATTTACAATAAAAAAGTAAAACAGTATCGGTTGAATTTTACAGGTAATGACACAAGGGAAAATGTAAAAAGTATTTAAGAATATTATTCCATGTTTTTATCTCTTTATATGTCTGTATTTGAAGAGAGCTTAAGCTTAGGAAAAATTGGCTTTGAGAATTTAAGTTTACTAGGCATTTATTGATTCAATTAGAAATGAATTAATATTCCCTAGTGAATTACTATTTAAATGAGTTCAAAGAGACACATTAGTAAGTTCTTAGAATTTAATAGGATATTTTTACCAAAAAATTACGAATCAATTACTAAGAACACACTTAATATACTATTATATATTTTTTTCATTATATGTTTTACGATTTTAGCTCAAATATATAAAATAGGACTTCTTATAAATGAAGAATTCTATATTTTGTCCATTATAATAAAGATATCTGTTTATATATTTGAATTTATAATATTCATAAAAATTTTATCTTTAAGAACTAATTGGGATGCATATTTTTTAAAATGCTTACAGGTTTTATCTTGGAAACAAACGTTAGAACAACGCTGGTATTTTGCGATATCAGTCACTTATTATAGCATCTTCGGTGTAAATACAATAATTTCTGATATTTTACAAATATTCAGTAGCCGCTATGATGTCCAGCTTTTGTTTACTCCTCAATATGGATACTTCATATCGGCTTATATAATGTTTATGCTTCTATTCTTTTTTGAAATGTTTTTTTTGTTTATAATTTTGTTTGAGGGAACTATTTCTTTATTATTTAAAAGAATAAAAAGAGCTAACAGTAGTCTTGAGAAATCAACGAAGAGTCAATTGAAATCTACAAATCTAATCTCATTTGATTACACAGATTCAAAATTATTCTTATTCGAATTTTTAATTATTTCTATTGTCTTTGCAATGATTGTGTCAGATCAAGTGAATTATTATTTTTTAGACCCATCTTTGTTTAACTATAAGCTTTTTTTAATAAGTTATTCGATTGTTTTACTCTTGTTTAGTTACATTACAATTTCTATAAACAAAATCGTATTTAATCGTTTGAATGTAAAATATTGCATGGATTTTAAAAACAATAAACAAGATATCCTTTGTTTATTTATTGGTAATTTTATTTTTGTTAATGCAATTTATTTTGCAAAGTATCTTAAAATAGCCTTAGTATATTATCCAATAGATACCAATAATTTCAATATAATCAATATGATGTCGGAATTAATGATGCAAGCTGGAGGAATTCCATATCAAGATCCAATTAATTTGAAATTGTTAGCTCTTATAGATTATTTCATAATTTCTATTATTTCTGCGATAGTATCATATCTTTTATATATATACCTAAATTCAACGCCCTGCTTTTTAGAACTTAAGCAAGCTGTACTAAACCGCTTTAAAAAAAGATATAGTTCTAAAGTTTCTGAAAACCCCCAATCGAAAATAATTAAAAAATCATTCTTAAAGCAGCTAAGACATCAGTTTAGAAATCCGAAAAAAGTAAAGAGCTTCAACTATTTCTTTTATATTTGTGCGTTTGGAGTTCCTTCTGTTGTCTCTGTGATCGATCTGTACTTATTAATAAATGACTCTACTTTTGGTACTAATTTTTATAGTGACCATGTGTTTAGATATCAATATGTCTTTGCTGCTTATACTGCTTTTGTCCTTTTCTTGGGTTATATTTTTACAGAAATTCGAAAAATATATAATAGTTCTTTAAGTTCTGCTTTAGACAAGAGCATGCTCAATGAATATCTAAAATTTTTTTCGATAACATTCTCTATAGCTATTTCATGTAGAATTACAATTTTTTTAAGTTGGGTTTACAGTTTATCTGAAAAATATGATGGCATTGTTGCCCCTGAAAAAATTCAAACATTTCAACTTCTTTTTTTATTTTTGGGAACAGAATATGTCTTATCAGATATATGGCCAAAGGTTGAAGATATGTTAAACAAAGTAATAGAACGAGAGAAAACATAATATTCCAGCTGTGTGAGGAATCATTCTCTATAAAGTTAACGAAAGTTATTATAAATTTCTGAGATGAGTAATAACGCAACAAAATCAAAAAGAATATTTACATTATTTTCTTAATTAACCGCGTGAGAAAAATTGGAAATTGTCACTAAAGAACCATTACAGATTCTATCGCAGCTTTTGATTCCTATTATTGTTGTTATTGTAACAGGTTTTATACAAGTAATTTTCAAAACTTATTTAAGTCTACGTGAAAAAAACAAGTACATCAAATTATTGAAAGTTAATTTTCCTTCTGTAGAAAAATATCTAGACACAGTAAAAATTTACAAAATTATTACTGTATATTGCTCATCATACGTGTACTTTATTGTTGGCATTTTAGCAGGCTTTTTGATTGAGCTAATTTTAGTACAAGTAATTGCAAAAATATTTGACTATATTCTTGATATAAACTATATTGGAAATTTGTTAGATTTAAGTTCAGACGTGGTCATATTAAATGTTGTTGCGTTTTTTCACTCATGTTCTAACATGGGAATACTTATCGTTTTATTAATTTTTATTTCGTGGTGTAGATATCTTGGATCAAAGAAACTTTTTATTCCTAAAATTGGTGAAGATGGCGAAGTAAAATCGTCTTTTGTATATGTATCGTTTTGGGTCTTTATTGGTGTTGTTCTTGGATTGTATATAGCTATGTTTCTTTATTTTACCGCGACTCTCTATAATCTCTCAATAATTGACAATAATCTTTCATTTAATAGAGAACGATTTGATCTTGTATATAAGCATTTAATGTATTTAGGAGTTCACGTAATTGCATATATAATGGGGTTTTCTATAAGCCTTGCTTTAATAGTCGTATCATATTTTTTTGCTAAATGGTTTAATGAGAGCGTCATTAGGTCAATAACAAATTTTTATAAGCATGACCTCCCTTATGTTAAAATAAAAACCGAAACTGGAGAAATTAAAGGTCAATTTAGAGGCATTTTAGATAAATATTTAGTCACTTTAAGTGAAAATAATATATTAAAAATAGTACAATGGGATAAAATAGAAACGATGGAAATCAGCCCTAAAAATAAAAAAGAAAATTATATTTTTAATGAGGGTTTTAAAAAATAATAGATTTTATTTATTATTTTTAAGAAAGCATTATAATTGTATAAATCTAAATTAAGAAATATAAAAGTATTGAAGATATTGCTCGAGAATATCTTCATCGAAACAATCTAATAAAAAGACAGGATTTAGATTGATTAAAAAGCTAGTTACTTTAAAAAACTTATGTAACTCTTTTTGATTACATAGCTCTAGATTGTGGTTTTCGCTATTTTGGTGTTATCCACTTGAAAATTTGTGTTAGGGCAGGTAAAGTGTTACTAATAAAATAAAAAGTATGTTTTTATTTATTTTAATCTTATATTACCCCTCAAAAATGAAGAGTATCTATACCCGATTAGTATTAATAGGTTTATAACCCTTATAAAGAAAGAGAGTAAAAATAAGAAAAAAGCCTGAAAACTGATAGCTTCAATCCTCTTAATCTCATCCAGGAGCGCATAAAATGGAGTACAGCTATGACCTTACAGGAAACTATCTATGCATTGGAGAAAACCGAATACCTGCTTACAGCCTGGAAGAAAATGAGATCGGTAATTGCACCAGTTGCGATTCCATACTTATGAGCCTCAGCTACCACGCAGCAGGTGAAAAAACCGTAATTGTAACAAAATGCACTTCTTGTGGGACTTTTTATGCAAATGTCTATGATTCCGCATGGAACTGGATAGATGAGGTGCAAGTATCCCTGCTTCCAATCCCTATTCCTATAAGTAACCAGATCGTTGACGACTGGGAAGGGCTTGAGGCAATTTCTATGAAAAAGCTTGAAGCCGTCTTTTCCAGAGGAGAAATCGAAGCCCTTTTTGCCAGGGCAAATGAAGAAACCCCTGTCCGTCAATACCTGTACAGAGCCCGCAAAAAATATAAACTTTTCGAAGAAATCTTTGATATTGAACTCGCATTTTAATTTAGTTACAACTTTTTCCATATTTTAAAATTTTTACGATCCCTTAGATATTTTAATTCAGGATTTATTATTGTGTAATATTATAATATTACATGTGAATAAAATATTATTTGTAAAAATAAATAATATCTATTTAATATAATTAAAATATTTATAATTGAATTTATTAGTAATCATTAATAAATTTAGTTTTATTAAATAATAATTATTTAAAAAGTATATTTATTATTTTACAATAATATATAATTCATAATATACAATATATTTATTAGTCAACCTTATGCATTCTTCTTACATTTTCCGGAATATGAATATAAATTGTCCTTAGTAATAATATGAATTAACCATTTAACTTTTAACTCCTTACCAGATTAAATTTCTTAAGCTTCAGAACTATGTGTTTATGGTGGTTTCAAAGTTAGTTTGTCTATACTATTCAGACTAAAAAATATTATATAAATATATTAGCATAAAATCCGGAGTTAAATAATTTTTCAAGTTTATTATATAATTTAAGTGAATAAGACTGAGATATTCAAGAAAAAAGTAGGGAAAATAGAAAAGAAAGCGGAAAAATAGATCCCCCTCTAATCAAATTTTGATGAGAATGTTTTTTCTAACAGGTTGCTGTCTATTAGATTTTCTATTTTTAAAAAAAATCTACTCAAAACTTTGATTTGAGTGAGCAAAACTCCTGAATTGTAATAATTAATATTATATTATATAACCCTAATGCATATTAAAGATAACTTATCCTCTCACTTTTTTAGACCTCCTTTTTAGACCTTCTTTTTTCATTTATCAAAATCAGTTCACAACTAAAAAGTGCATTAAACGCTATCATTCCTATATAATATATGTATCGATTATATGATACCTACAAAATGATATTTAGACCCCAATTTTGTGAAGTCGTTCATTCCATAGACTATAGGAATTTACATGTTTCTGCCGATAACTGGGGGCCTTAATGCAAAAAGAAATAAAAGAAAAGTAACCGAGAAAGTAAGCGTAGCTATTCATATATACTTTAAGAATAGATTTAATTGTTTATTTCTGATGCATAGATCTAGTAATCTTCAGATATGTTCTAGTAAGTATATTAATCTTAATAATTTACTATTTATCTTATTAGTTGTCTAAATTCTACCTATACGTTTTTATCAAACTTTGAGCTAAGTAGTCTATCCGATTCACTTGAAAAAGAATATTATAAATATAGACATATTTTAATAGACTGTATAAGAAAATTAGATAAATATATAAAAAATTTAATTATTAATTTTACAGATTGAACTAAATCATCTTATCAGTATACATAACTCAATCCAAAAACATAAAAATAATATACTATGCAAAATATGCATTAGTTTTATTGCAAATAAAAAAGACAGTGAGAGTGATAATAAAATATAATAATTAGATAATACACAATAAAGGAGGAATTTATAAAGCAAAACTTCTATTTAATACATATATTAATTAGTAATAATATATGTATTATAATATATGTTAGAAAATCTGAGTTTAGAAATGCTTAACAAATAGATAGTTAATTACATTAATTTATATATATTTAATTGAGTGATTAGCAAATTATTCCTTTGAACATATATCATGATATATATATATATATATATATATATATTGTGATATATCATTACAATAATAACTATTTTTATAGCGGTTTATAAGAATAATTGTGCAATTATTTTCAACACATCAAATAAAAGTATATATTAAATAATATATCTTAACTATTAAGATACTGTAACCATAATAAATTAATTATGAAATTTTAAATTAGTTTTTCTGAGATATTTTTAATCAATTAGATATTTGTAGAGTAAATAAGCTGGTAAGAGGTATTTATTCAAGCTTAATTTATTCAGCTTAAAATAATTTATTACATTTATTACACATCCTATATAAAAATGTATAATATACATACTGTATAATATATGTACTTAAAAATATAGTATTGATTAAAACCCTATATAATTATAGTTGGGGCATAAATATCAGTGTATATTTATAAAATATTCTTTCTGCTGTGTTGTATAGGCTCTCTGGAACAAAAATTCCTTGAAACGATTACTTGATTTAAAAAGTGAGAATATGTTATTTTTTCATGCGTTTTTCTAAATAGAGCCGCATTGTATGAAAACAAAATAATAAATTATATATTAATTAGTAAAAATGAGTCTTCGTTTAATTGAAATAAAAACAAATAGTAAAGTTTAAAAGTAAAGTTTAAAAGTAAAGATTCTCAATCGAGGCTTTTGAACTTAATATTGCATGCACTTAACAGTTGCCAAGGCACAAAATCAAAAAAACTAAAGTAGCTTATCAGACGCATATACAGTATATCATTATTTTTAAGATAAAATTATACCAGCCATACACTTCAAATTAATGTTCTATTAATAATGGGATAGTCTCTGTTTTAAAATTCAAGGGGGGCTCCATATGCTTGAGAAAATCGATCTTTCAAAGGCAATAACAAATGCTGAGTACAAAAAAAGCAAAAAATTGCTTAAACCCAAGCTCGGAGAACTGCAGCGGAAAGCCTGGGACTTAAAAATACCGGTTATTCTCGTTTTCGAAGGCTGGCATGTTCCCGGTATGGGAGAGGATGTCAACCGTTTTATTCTTTCACTGGATCCCAGAGGGTACAGCTTCAATACCATGACCAGGCCCTGCTATGAAGAGCTTCTCAAACCCTTCATTGTACGTTTCTGGTCCAGGATTCCTGCAAAAGGAAAAATTGCAATTTTTGACAGAAGTTGGTACAGCAGGGCAGTGATAGAATGCCTGGGAAAAGAAAAAACCGGACAGGAAATGAAAAAATACTTGGAAAAAATAAATTATTTTGAGCGGCAGCTTGCCGATGATGGGTATCTTATCATAAAACTTTTCCTTCATATAAGTGAAAAAGAGCATAAAGAGCGTTTTAAAGAACTTAAAAAAGTTAATATTCCACTCATATTTGAGGAATATGAAAAAGAACTTAGCCAGGATCTTGATCTTATCCATAATTATAATGAGTACCTCCCTTTTGTAGAGAATATGCTGGAGAAGACCGATATGCCTTATGCTCCGTGGACAGTCGTGGAAGCTAATGATAGGAACTTCGCAACTCTTAAAATTATGATGACTGTTATTCATGCGATGGAAGCTTCCATTAAACAGGCAACCCGAACTCCAGCCGTACAGACCCTTAAATACCTGGATCTGGAGACCAGGAGAGTTCCTCAACTTAACGATTTAATACTTGAGAAAGTTGACCTTTCCAGAAGAATGGATGCAGATGAGTACAGGACATCAAAAAAGTTTTACCAGCAAAAGCTTGCAACTCTCCAGTACGAACTATTCAGGAAAAAGCGTCCAGTGGTTGTGGTCTTTGAAGGTTGGGATGCAGCAGGCAAAGGAGGAGATATCCACCGCCTTGTAGAAAATCTCAATCCCAGGCTTTACAGAGTAGTCCCAGTGGGCTCGCCCAATGACATCGAAAAAGCTCATCATTACCTATGGCGTTTCTGTGAAGCTATCCCTAGAGCTGGACATATAACAATTTTCGACCGGAGCTGGTACGGCCGCGTCCTGGTAGAAAGAGTCGAAGGCTTCTGCAGAGAGGAAGAATGGAAAAGAGCTTACAGAGAGATTAACGAATTTGAGGAAATTCTGACACAGGCTGGAACGATTGTGCTCAAGTTCTGGCTTCACATTGATAAGGAAACCCAGCTTGAACGTTTCAACAGCCGGCAGGTTGATCCAAAAAAAAAGTGGAAAATCACAGCCGAGGATTGGCGAAACCGGGGCAGATGGGACGATTATAAGATTGCAGCCAACGAGATGCTCCAGAAAACAAGCACAACAAATTCCCGGTGGATTATTGTAGAATCAAACGATAAACGATATTCCAGAATCAAAGTTCTGAAAACCGCTGTTGAAATCATAGAAAAAGAGCTGAAAAGGTAACACCGAATTCTTAAAGTTTACTTTGGCCCTTTATAGCTGGAAAGGAAACTTGAGGGAGTACTGAGCTCTCCTGAATCTTCCAGAAACTTCTCCGGACTTCTTTTAACATTCTTCTTCTCCAGTCTATACTGCATAAGAACAGAATCAATACCATTTTTCAGATCCTTTTCGTCAAATGGCTTCATAATATACCCGGATCCGGTATTCCAGATTTTTTCGAGAATTTTACGGTCGGAACAGGCTGTAAGGTAAACGACCGGAATGCCAGAGCGTTTTTTTATTTCCTTCGAAGCTTCTATACCGTCAAGGTCACCTTTAAGCATAATATCCATAAGCACAAGGTCAGGTCTGGTGCTTTCAGCTTTACTAATGGCTTCCTCTCCTGAAGAAGCCACACCTGTAACCGTATATCCCAGGTTTCTCAGCATTGCCCTTAGTCCCATTGCAACAATGTGTTCATCCTCAACAACCAGAATTTTTCCTTCTACCATTACTCTTACACCTTATCTCAACTTCCGAGAGCCGGTTTTATCAGGTTTCCTGACCATCTCAGGCTTAAACCATGTTACTGTCAATCTTTTTCTATACCTGCAGACGCCCCTATATAAATCAAGGTATATAACCCGCACCATATGGCATATACCGAAGGAAAGGAAATCTATGCTGCCTCTATCCCAGACAAAAGTGAAGGGGTTTTTCAAGGGCTAAAAGATATTTTTATCCATTTAAAAATTTTAATCGCACTGTCGGGAAAAAATGAATTCAATAAATGGCTCAAAATATTCTGAAAACCCGGATTAAATCAATAGTTATGAGTGCTCTTCATTTTTGAGGGGTTTTCTACAGTTATAAGAATAAAATATACTTTCTTTATGACTCATGCTACCTAGTTGATTTTAATATAAATATCTAAACGGTAACGTAGAAGATAGGAAATCACAATCAGATAGATGTAATAAAAATATATTATAACTTTTCAGTGTAATCGGCTTTTTAATCCGTCTAAAATCTTTTCATTAATGTTTAACGAAGATATTCAGACCAACACTTTTGATATGGCATTTTTAGCATTAAGCATACTTCTTTTACAATTTGAAATACTATTTATGAATATATAATATTATTTAACTATATAAGTTTCGGAATAATAAATATTTTTTAACAAAAAGATTATCTTATTCTGAGATGTATTTAGATTAATTTGAGAAAAAGAGTTAATAATTGGGAACTGGCATGATACTTTGGAAAAAGATTTCACATATATAAAATTTCCAGAAGGCACAAACAAAGTATATCTTGATGATTTTTGTTATGAACTGGATAGAAATACTGATAGTTTGACAATAAGTTTTGAAGGTTATTTTTCCAGCTTTCCTGAAAGACTAGCTCCTTGTACGATCTACATATTTGGCTTAGGAGGGGTTAGCATTTTAAAAATGGTAGCAATGCTTAAATCCATTTTACTGCTCTTCCTATTAATTTTAGAAATTATATTAGGAAGAAATAGCTCGCTTTCGTCAACCCTACTATTCTTTATGAGCTTGGCATTCGGTATCATCTCTTCATACATCTCTGAAATCAAGAATTACTACAACATTTCAAAGTGTGATAAGTGTGGCAGAGATTTTGCTTTCAAAGAAATTAAAGAGCCTCTTATCAAAATGGTAAGTACTTATGATAAATTCGAAAAAACAATAACAAGATACATGAAGTGTATATATTGCAATAATGAAGAAATCAAGACAGAAATCGAATACGAGCTTTCCAAATCCAAATCAAAAAAGATTAGCAAAAATAGAAGAAATTGTAAAGAATGTGGAAAAAAGCTTGCTTTAGCAGAATACAGGCACCCTGATGTGAATATGGAATATAGGACTGTTAGAACTATCAAACACTATAAATGTATAAGTTGTGGATACATGGAAATTAGCATAAAGTACAATTACATCCCTAATTCAGCTGATTAAAAATCAGTGCATAAATTATTTAGTACGCATACTAGAATAATATTCCTCGATTTTCATTTCTTTCTCACACAAAGAAGCCCCTAAACGAAGTCTGAAAAAAGATCAAAAGAGAAATTTATAAAAAGGCACAGGAATAAAAGGCGCCGGAATAACAGAAAAAGTTCCCGCGCCTCTAAAGAAGAAGTAGACCTGGCTACGGAGAATATCAGGATTTCTTAAAAATCTCACAGGAATAAATATTCTATCGAATCTCTCCCTGGATTATTCTATTTTTCCTCCTGCTTAGATATTCCAAGCTTTCTTCTTGCTGGTTTATTCTGATTTTCTTTTTATCTGAATTGTTCGGGTTATTTTTCCCTGATTCATTCAGATTTTTCTTTTTCTTTCCTGTACCTGTGCAGAGCTACTTCGAGGCTGCTGTGCAGGTCTTTCTCGTCAAAGGGTTTTATGATATAACCAAAAGGCTCGGTTTTCTTAGCCCGCTCAAGAATATTATTATCGGAATAAGCAGTCAGGTAGACAACAGGAACATTAAACCTTTCCCTGATTTCCTTTGCAGCATCCACGCCGTCCATGTCGCCTTTTAACATGATATCCATAAGTACGACATCAGGGAAAGTGCTCTCTGCCTTGCTTATGGCATCCTTTCCAGACGAAGCTACGCCTGTAACCGTATATCCCAGGCTCTTTAACATTTTCTTTATACCCATTGCGACGATATGCTCGTCCTCAACAACGAGAATTCTACCTTCTGCCATTTTTCTTCCTTCTGCCATTTTCATTTATTTCAGGGCTTCATCTTCTGGAAAAACTAATTTTGAACCCGGTTCCCATGCTTCTGTCAAGTTCGATTTCCCCATCAATCTGATCCACGAGTGTTGTTACCAGTTGAAGTCCCAGGGAAGTCGTGTCCCTAAAGTCAAGTTCCTCAGGAAAGCCCCTACCATTATCTCTTACTATAAGAGTTAACCTTTCTTCTTTGCTCCCTTTTGTACCTTTAAGATCATTAATCTCGTTATTAGGGCAACTGGATTCTCTATCTCCTGAGTTCCCAGGGTCTTCTTTCTGCCAGGAGAGACATTCTTCTTTACTTTTGCGTAGCTCAATATAAATCTCTCCTTCTTTTTTCCCAGCAAAAGCATGTTTGAGGGAGTTTGAGACCAGCTCATTGACAATTATCCCGAGAGGAACCGCCGTATCCATGCCCAGAAAAACCTTTTCAATATCCAGTTTCAAGCTTACTTTCCCGCTGTCAAGGGAATAGGACTGGAAAAGATAATCTGCAAGATTCTTAATATAATCTGCAAGGTCTACGCTTACCATATCTTCGGATTGGTAAAGTTTTTCGTGAACAAGCGCCATTGACTTGACCCTGTGCTGGCTGTCTCTGAAGGCTTCAATTACATCTTTATCCGTAAAGTTTCCGGATTCAAGGTACAGGAGCGTTGAGATAACCTGTAAATTATTCTTGATGCGGTGATGGATTTCTTTTTTACGGATCTCCTCCATCTTGAGAAGGGCATCCTCAGCTTTCTTATGCTCGGTTATATCAAGGATAACACCCTGAAGATGGATTTCTCCGTCCTCGCTGCGCTGGACAAACGTCCTTTCGTCAACCCAGCGGACCTCACCTGATTTTGTGAGAACCCGGTATTCCGAGGTGTAGTCCGTACAGCCGGTCTCAACACGCATTTTAACCTCGGCACTCATTTTCTCAATATCCTCGGGATGCACAATATCACCATAACGAAGCCTTTTCGAGGTGAAGTCCTCCACGTCATAACCCAGCCTGGTAATGTTTTCCGAGACAAATTCCGCAGGCCACATGGGTTCATACTTCCACAGAAACACAATTACAGGACTTGTATTTATTACTTTTTCCATTTCTTCCTTAAGCTGGTTAGAACGCTCAAGTTCTTTTGCATAATCCAGAAGAGCTTTTTCTGCCTCTATACGCTGAGTAGTAGCCAGATCAAGAGCCTGACGCGTCTTTTCGATTCCATCCGTAAGTAGCTTGAAATCGCCCTGCCCATGCACAAGAATCTGCCGCTTAAAATCATTCTGCTGAAAGGCTGTAAAGACTGCATTTGAGTCGTCAATTATCTGGTTCAAGGTTTCGGAGAATTTATCAAGTGTGTTTCCGAGTTCTCTGAACTCTCCCTGTACATCGGCGTTTACCCTCTCTTTTAACTCTCCTCTTGCGAGCGCATTGGTCACCCGTATAGTCTCCCTGACAGGAACAATTACAGCCTTAAGGATCTCGTTAAGGCCTGTAGGGATTTCCCTAAAATCAATTTCCACATCTGTATCCGCCCTGACATCAAGCCTTCCTTTAACGGCATCCTGGGCAATACTCTTGAAATCCTGAACGATTTTATCTATCGGCCTTGTGATGGAGAGGGCGATCATATATGCAAGGCCTGCCATAAACAAGATAGAGATTGCAGAAATGACAAGTAGCCTGTTCCGAAGATCAACAATGCCTGCAAGCATTTCCTCTTTCGGAATTACAAGCACGAAGGCGAGATTCCCGGTTTTCACAGGTTCATAAAACATTACAACATTTTTACCTGTGGTAGGGTCTATAATCTCGATATATCCCCCTGTTCCGTTTTTTATTTCACCTGCGGCTCTGTCTATTTCTTCTAAATTAAAATCGTAGAGACTCTTTTTCCCAATCCAATCCTTGCGTACAGGATGGGAGAGCAAAACGCCGGTATTACTTACCATGAAGGCATATCCCGTGTCAAAAGCTCGGACCTCGCTCACTTCCTCATCTACATATTCCAGAGGGACATCTATTCCTCCTATCCCGACAAATTTTCCATCCTTGAAAATCGGGGATACATGGCTTACCATAAAAACTCCTTCATAAAAGTACGGCTCGGTCAGGATATATTCTCCTTTTGCTTTGGGCAGCTGGTAGTAATCCGATGAACTGTAATGCACAAGTGGCTCGACAATGACGCTGCCTTCTATATTATTGCAGTAAGGAACAAACATACCTGTTGCGTCATGCCCTGGGGCATTAACGTATTCCTCATCCTTGCCGTCAAAAGCGTTTGGCTCATATCCCACATAAACACCAGTGAGATTCGGGTTTTTTTCAAGGATGTTCTCAAGAATGCTGATTACCTCACTCCTGTTAGAAGCTTCGTAATTCTCCATAGTAAGGGCAAGCGTCTTTACAACTGCGCTGTTAGCTTTCATATCTGCATCAAACTGGTTTGCATAATTGCTTGCCATTTCAATTGATTTCTGGTAAGCCAGCTTTTCTTCTTGGGAAGTGACCGTACTTATAATTACAGCCGTAGAGACCGCAAGCACAAGAAAAACCCCTACAACGATATAAATAACCAGCTTTGATTTCAGGGGGAAGTTTTTAAATTTCATAGCTTAAACTCCAGCCAGATATAAATGGAAGCGGGAGAATTGTCTCTGTTTTGCCTGCAGAAACCAGGCAACCTTCAGATTTCGATCACTTCTCGAGACAATTGTTTATAATGCGTGAAAAGTTCCTTACCCCAGCGAAGGGCGCTGGCATCGAAACTCATTACTTTCCTGTGATCGTATTTCCCCTGCCTGTTGAAAAGGCAGAGATACATAAACCTTTCAGTAACAGCAATCGTCGGAAGCTGCAGACTTTCCTCGTAGACCATAAAAACTGTATTTTCGGAGTTGAGCAGGGCTTCAAGTTCATCCGCGCAATCATTTTTGAGCCTCTCGAATACAGGTCTTGTAAGCACGACTTCCATTTCAGCCCCATTTTTTGCGAGCCTGGAATAAAGTGAAGGATAGAGAGGATGATAGTAGGAGAGCGAGCTCATGATGCATCTTGATTTTATGAGATTTTCGGTAAACTCCCTGGGAAGGTCGAACAGATGGTTCAGGTCGGGTTCTATCACCATGCATTCTCCAAGCTCTCCAAGCCGCATAAACTGTTCATTGGGTATGACACTCGTATCCCGGCTTGCCCAGTAATCTTTATTCTCCTCGATGACCTCAAGTGTGTTCAGAAGAGGAAGCATGTTTCCCACAATAAGTTTCCCGATCTCCGAGAGCATATAAGTATCCTCTTTCTGGAAGATCAGACCCTGTTTTTTAAGGATTTTAATCTGAGGCATCATTGCCTTTGAGGTTACATTGAGAGAAGTTTTTATTTGCTCAATGTCCCTTGGTCCTTCCATCAGCAGAAGGAGGAGATTTTTCCTTTTTTCAGAAAGCCAGATAGTATCGCATAAAGATGAACTCATTGCTATTCTATATTTATTGGAAGCACTTTTATTAAAAGATTATGTTAGACAAGAAAATATATTTAGAGAATGTTTGAAATCCTGATTTTGAGAAGAGCTCCAGATTTGATTTTGTCCCCATTGGAAATTTTAATAGCATTAAAAAATCTCTTTGCTTTAGAACCTGCATATGCCTCTTTCCTTTTCCTGAAACTTTTGCAACAACTAGGTAGATCGGGCTATATATTATCAAAGCTATATACAAATCACTTGCCACCTGACAGAAACAAGTCCAACATAAGAAAATTGCCTAAAGAGATAATTAACACTCCAGAAAGGGCAAACAAAGCTTAAAAAAAATGGCACTAAAAAACGACTAAAAAATGGCAAAAAATTAAGTTGGTCACTGAAAACTGGTTAAAATGGCAATAAAAACGAGTTAAAGTGACCACTTAAACAACTAAAAACGGTAGCAAAAAAATAAATAATTGCATAAAAAACGAGATAAAATGGCGCACTAAAAACAGTTAAAAACCAAAAATTTTAAAGACACAAAAGACTCTGCATCATTTAAAAAATTGCAGAATACTTGCGAGTTATGGGCTGTATACTGGAGTTCGGCTTTAACTCGAAAGATCTCTGAAAAGCTAAAGAAGAAAATTTCAGGCTTAATAAGCGGGAATTTTCTCTGCTCAGAACCCCTGCAAATGCATTAAAAATGTACCTGAAAGCCGTGGCAAGTGGGAATGTCATAGCTTTCAGGTGCCTCCGAAACCGGATGTATTTTACAAGACAAAAAACATTTTTAATCTTATGGACTTTTATTCCTTTTTTCCTTTTTTGTTTTGAATTTTCTGGTCATTGTATTACACAAAATCTTGCTTCTCACTGCGCTCCGAGACTTTTGTGCTGTTTTTTAGAGAAGATTCAGGCTTTCTTCAGAAGCCTCAGGTTTTTCGGATTGGATACAGAAGTACTTTCCCTCGAGCCGGAATTTCCTGAAAAGTTCGCAGGTTTCACAGAGACAGCCCAGTTTTTTATCCTGTCCTGGGCATTTGCCTCTCGAGCAAAACATTCCTGCGCCGCCAGAATAGGAAGGACAGCTTTTGCAGATGCAGGCTTTAAGGTGATGGTACGAGCCGCAGATCCCGAAATATCTCCCGTATTCTTCCCTGGCCTGCTGTATAATGTCGAGTGTTCCCTTTCCTGATTTTCCACTTTTTCCGACATTCTCTTTATTTTCTGCTGTAAGCTTGGAATCCATGATATTTCTCCCGTGAACAAAAAGCTATAATTTATAAGATGTCAAAATATATTATATATTACTTGAGGATTTGAGAAGTGCATTTTGCCTGAGACGGTTAAAGGATTTTGGATCCGAAGGGTTTGTGGAGGTAATAGCTATGGGATTCAATCAACTAGCTGAAAGCGACGAACTGATTCTTGATGAAGCACTTGAAAGGCAGCGAATTCTGGAAACTGTAATTAATAACAGTCCTATTATGGCCTTTCTCTGGACCCCGGACGAGGACTGGCCTGCAAAATATGTTTCCGAAAACGTAACCCAGCTTGGGTACAGCGCAGAAGATTTCCTGACTGGCAGGATAATGTATGCAGATATTGTCCATTCCGAGGATATAGACCGGGTTAGAAAGGAACTTACACGATGTTGCGAAACTGGGCAGGAGAGTTTTGTACAGCGGTACAGGGTTCTTACAGGGAAGGGAAAAGTCCGGTGGGTAGAAGAAAAAACCTTTATTCATCGTGATGAAAACGGGAATGTAAAAAGTTTCCAGGGAATAGTCAGAGATATTACTCAGGAAATAAAAAATGAGAAAGCGCTGAGGGACGCGCTTGAAAGCCAGAAAGCCCTGATGGAAAAGCAAAAGGTCCTGCTTGAACGGCAAAAAGCCCTTGAAACCGTAATTAACAACAGTCCTACGGTAGTATTTCTCTGGAAAGCTGAAAAATACTGGCCTACCGTATATGTATCCGAAAATGTCAGGCAATTTGGGTATGCCCCCGAGGACTTCATTTCCGGAAGAGTCCTTTATGGGAAAATTATTCATCCCGAAGACCTGCTTCTTGTGGAACTCGAACTTGAGGAGAACTGCGAAGAAGGGGGAAAGGAATTCAATCGCCAGTACCGGATCCTTACGCAGAGCTCTGAAGTCCGCTGGGTTGACGAAAAAACTTTTATTCAGCGCAATGAGGAAGGGGAAATTACTCATTTCCAGGGCATTATAGAGGACATAACCCAACAGGTTAAAAGATCTGATGCCCGCGGGTAGGGTTAAACAAGCTCAATTGTTTCCTGAATATACTTTATTCATCCGTCAAGGTTGAGAATATTAAAGTACTATGCTTCAACCTTTATACCTTCTGCTAGCTTTATTACTTCCTTAACAAATAATTATTTATGTTTGAGAGGATTTAGAAGTACTTGCAAATTTTATTATAACTGTTGGATCTGCAATTCTATGAAATGCCTTGAGTGTGAAGTCGGAAGCAAAGAATGCTGGGTAATAAGAAAAGATATGTAAATGGTATGAAAAATTATATAAAAGAATGAATTGTTCCCCACAAAACTGAAAAGGATTACATCCCGAAAAAGGTTCGCTTATAAGGAGTTTGAAAGAACAGGCGGACCTTTTTTGGGAAAAATGTTATTTAACAGGCGTTAAGAAGCGGACTTATGCACACTGAACCAAAAAAAAGTAAAAATTCAGGTTCTTGAGAACAGAAAGCATTGCAACCTTCAGTAAAATTATTATTTTTATCAGATTGCTGGCATACTCTTTTTATTGCTCATTTTCATGAGAGTAATCTGGAAAAAACTGTATATTTATGATATAAACCTGTAATACCAGTAGAGTTCTTTATAAAAATATCACAGAAAGCAGTCCATGTAAATTAGTTAAATATTAAGGTATTGGCAGGTAGATAATCCATTAAACGAAATATGCATTTTGAAATTGAATTTCTAAATTGAATTTTCTGGGAAAAAAGGTGCTTAAAAAGAAAAAAAATTCACAAAAATGCACAATGTTCACGAAATGGAGAGAAAAATATATTAACTATTAATTTTCAAGTTTTTATAAATACAAGGGTCATACTCAGTTTCTGGTATGAATCTTCCTTTATTGCTAAGCTTTCCTAGATTTCTAGAAGTTCTAGATTTCTAGAACTTCTAGATTTCTAGAACTCCTATATATTACAAGCCTGCAGGCAGCAGGTCAAGGTGCATAATATGGAGAATACTCTACTCGACCTGATCCTTCTATCTGAGAAAAGAAAGAATGTGTTGCTTCTTCTGCTTGAGGGACCAAAGGATATTGAAACAATAAAAAAAGCCCTCAGTGCCAGTGCAACCGCAGTCCAGCCGCAGGTAAAAAAGCTCAAAGAACAGCACCTGGTAGTTCAGGAAAAAAACCTCTACAGGTTAAGCGAGATAGGCAGAGTTGTAGCTGAAAAGATGAAGCCGCTTGTAGATACGCTTGCCGTTCTCGAAGAAAATGTAGATTACTGGGCAGACCGGGAAATGAACGAGATTCCAGACTTTCTCCTTCGAAGAATTTACGAGCTTGGGCACTGCACCATAATTGAACCTCAGATAGACCACATGTTTGAGATGATCCCGGAATATGTCAAAAATGTTCGGCTGGCAAAAAAGCTTGATGCTGTACTTCCTTACTTCCATCCTCTTTTTCCTTCTTTTTACATGGAAATTGCCGAGAAAGGAATACCAATATCACTTGTTTTACCCAAATCCGTCCTGAAAAGGTGGGTTGAGGATTATAGGGAACAGACCGAGCAATATCTTAAAAAAGAAAATGCAAAACTTTTTACCTGTACAGATTGTGAGAGGATTCCTGCGATCACAGCAACTGATAGCTTTATGGCAATGGCACTTTTCCCGAAAAGTACGGTATTTGACAGGAAGTATGTGATTTGCTTTGAGCCAGGATCTCTGGTGTGGGGAAAAGAACTCTACAACTATTACGAACAGCGCTCTGAACAGATTAATAACATAGACAATTACACTGAGACCCCCTAACAGAACAGGATGCCAGAAACCTGACTGTCAGAGATATTCCTCAAAACCTGCCTTACCACAGGCATAGGCTTCATGCCAGCCTGAGAGTACAGGCTTTTTTTCATAAAGGGCTTTTCTCTGGGCTTCAAGAAGCTCAGGGGCTTTTCCCATAAACTCTGCAGCGCATAGGACTTGGTTTTCAACTTTTCCATCAAGCTCTTTTAGCCAGCTATACCCTTCAAAAGATCTGAGCAGATGATGGTCCAGAATCAGGGTATCTACGTGCTTTGCCAGAAGGAGAGCATTTTCAGAGGCTTCTTTTCCGGCTTCAGGCACGCGATGTGAAAGATAAATAGGAGGGCCTGAGGCAAAAACAATTGTGGGTTCCCAGGCGAGTACTTTAAGTACCGCTTCCCTATGCAGAAGCTGGATATCGGAACTATGGACAAAAACCTCATCTCCCTCGCAGATCCGGGTCATCATTACAGTTCCAAAGCCCTTTTCCCTTGCCCCGTGTGGAGCAGGAGGAGAGAACTCCATACTGCCAGACTTTTTGCCTTCCGAAGCAGGAAGAGGAAAACCCAGAAAATCCGAAAGTTCACGTCTCCGCTTTGAAGAGAGAGCTGAGATTTTTGTCGGGCCTTTACACCAGAAATGTATCCCGTCAAGGGAAGGGAGGGCTTCCATTGGCAGCTGATACGGGTCTTCAGCCCTCATTGGCATATGGTCCCCGTGAAAGTGGCTGATAACAACGTCCGTAGCCTCTCCAAATGCAGAGAGAATCTTTTCCCTTATCCTGAAAGCCGCAGCAACCTCTACCGGGTGGGGAACAGTCCTGAACGCAGGCGTGCGAGCGCAACTCCAGGATCGATCAGAACCGTTCTCTCACCCGTTTTTACAAGACAGGCAAGTGACCTTGCTCCAAAAGATTCACATCCCAGTATGTCAATCTGCATATGTTTCTCTATGCTTGAAGGAATAAAAGTTCTTCTTATAGGAGCATTTACTGAAGAAAGGAGCTTTGTTGATCTTTTTCTCCGGCACATCAACCTGCACATTTTTACCCTTTTCAGGAAAGATACTCTCTGGAAAACATCTGTACGGTCAGAATAAAGTAGGAGAGCAGGAGGGGACCTATAACGATTCCTATCAGCCCGAAGAGTGACACCCCTATTACAATTCCGAGCAGGGACAGAAGAGGATGGATTTTTCCAACAGTCTTCTGGACGATGGGTCTCAGGAAGTTATCAAGTACACTTATAAAGAGTCCTGCTGCAAGTATACCGATCGCCGCCGTATAGTCGGCCTGGAATAGCTGGACAATAACTGCAGGAATCCAGACAAAAGCTGCTCCGACAAGAGGTAGAAAGGACAGAATAGCTGCAATCGCGCCCCAGAGAAAAGCTCCCTGGATATTGAAGATGAGAAATGCGATTGTCAGCACTCCACCCTGGGCAAGGGCAACTGCCCCGCTAGCTGTAAGAGTTGTCCGGACCATTCTCCTGAACTCGTTCAGCAGAGTGGCTGTGTTTTCTTCATTGAAAGGGACTGCAACTGTGACTTGGCGCATAAAGTCCGAATCTTCCCCGGTAAAAAGATAGTAAAGTAGAAAGTACATTATCAATAACCCAATGGACTGGTGGCTCAGGCTCTGGATTGAGCCCAGAATAAACAGGCTCGTGTAATTGACAGCCTGTGAGGCAAGCTCCATTGCTTTTTCTTCTATTTTGGTCTGGAATATATCAAAAGGAATATTCAGCCCTGATAGAAAATTAGTTGCAAAGACAGCTCCAGATTCAATAGACGCAATAATGGATTCCTGATTAAGTATAAGCTGCTGGATTTCGCTGACAATCATACTCAGAAGGAAGTAAAAAGGAATCAGTACAACAAAG
The DNA here is from genome assembly GCF_001304615.2 of Methanosarcina flavescens. Lineage (NCBI taxonomy): Archaea > Methanobacteriati > Methanobacteriota > Methanomicrobia > Methanosarcinales > Methanosarcinaceae > Methanosarcina > Methanosarcina flavescens. The sequence goes on from NZ_CP032683.1 coordinate 2,985,532, forward strand.
ATGGAAACTATTATCACCAGTACGGCTGCAATTTGCTTCCGAATCCTGGCTTTTTTTACGAGAAACTGATAAAGAGGTCGGAATATTGTGAAAAGGATGAGGGCTCCGAAAATATAGTTTAGATACGGGAATGTAGCGTAAATAATGATCACAGTCAGAACAACAATTATGAGAAGAGCCAGAGCCATCTTTAGATTCTCTTTCATTGGATCTAGATTGGATCTTCTATTATAAAATGTATATGCCGATCCATAACCTGCGCAATGCCTGACCAAAATCGTTGTGCTGCGACCGTTGCGCCAGTCGATCACGCCGCCATACCGGTTTTCGATAAAACCTTTTGAGAAAAGGTTTTCGCTCAAGCCTTTTTTGAAAAGGCTTGCGCTCAAGCAGTTTTTTGAATAAGCTTGTGAGAAGGCTTGCCTTTAGAAATCTGTAATCAGGGTTTGCTTTTCGTCTCTTTCGCGGAGCTTTGCAACGCCTATGCCTACAAGCCTGAGTTTTCGGTTTCCTATGAATTCTGAGAGAAGCTGCATGGCGATTCTTTTCATCACAAAAAGGTCTGAGGTCCAGATTGGGATGGTTTTTGAGCGGGTGTAGGTGGAGAAGTCTTCAAAGCGTACGGTAAGGGTTACGGTTCTGAAAAGGAAACGGTGTTTCAGGAGGGATCTGTGCACGCTTTCTATAAGGAGGTCCAGAGACCCGGTGATTTTTACAGGGTCATTTGTATCCTCGGCAAAGGTTCCGTGCCTGCTTATGGATTTTATACTTTTGTTTTCCCGGACCTCCTCAAAATCTAGTCCGTTTGCAAGTTGCTTCATGCGAAGTCCCATTTTCCCGAATTTCTCCAATAGGAACTGCACGTCACAGCTTGCAAGTTCTTCTACTCTGGTAATTCCCATTATTTTCAAGGTCTCAGCGGTTTTTTTCCCTATTCCGGGAATTTTTGAGACAGGCAGTGGGAAAAGAAATTCCCTTACATCTCCGGACCTGACAACGGTAAGCCCGTCAGGCTTCTGGAAACCGGACGCAATTTTAGCTATAAGCTTGTTCGGCCCGATCCCTACTGAGCAGGTAATTCCTTCTTGCTTCTGGACTTCATCCTTTATCCTTAGGGCATACATAGCAGCTTCTTCAAAATTCCTGATCTCGGGGCCCGGCACAAGATAGGCTTCATCCACACTGACCTGCTGGAGCCTGTCTGCAAACCCCTTTAAAAGCTCCATCACCTTTGCAGAAACACCTGCGTACAGTTTCATGTTCACAGGCAAAAAGACCGCATCCGGACAGAGCCTGTAAGCCTGTGAGATCGGCATTGCAGAATGAATCCCGTATTTTCGCGCCTCATACGAGCATGTGCTTACAACACCTCTTCCAGAACCCCCTTTCGGGTCAGAGCCCACAACTACAGGCAGCCCTTTGAGTTCCGGCCTTTCCCTGACCTCTACTGATGCAAAAAAGCTATCCATATCCACGTGGAAGGTTATTCGCCTTTCCGGAACATTTATTTTCGAACTGGAGGCAGGCATTACCCTGAGATAAGATAAAACATATAAAAAAGGATTAAGAAAGTTGGGTGAAAGTATTAACGTGATATAAAATATGGTTAAAAAAACATTTCTAGAAAGGCGATAATATATAATTTGGATAATCTTTTCAATCCGTATTTCTCTGGTTTCAGATGGGGGAGTTTTATTAAAGCAGAGCAGGAGAATTTAAAGCAGCTCACTTTCAAAGAGACAGAGTATTCAGAGAAAAAGGGCTATTAGCTAACTTGAAAGAGATGCTGAGAAAACCGAAAAAATATCACAGGGCAACTTTTCCTGAGATCACAACAAAATTAACTGGGTAACGTTGTGAGACAGTAGAGACTTTTGTACAATAGCTCGTACAATAGTTAATTTCAAGATGGTGGGGGAAATGAAAGGATCAAAGATAATATTTGGGGTTTTTGCTGCGATTGTACTTATTTTCGCAGCTTACGCCGCCCTCAGAACCGTACCTATTGGGGAATGTCGTGAGAACGGAGAATGGCTGAAATGCATAGAGCTTCCGCCTGGTTTTTCTATTGATTATTACGCACAGGATGTAGAGAATGCAAGACAAATGGCTGTGAGCCCGAACGGTACGCTTTTTGTCGGAAGTCGGGATGCGGGAAAAGTTTACGCAATCCCTGACCGGAACAATGATAGCAAAGCCGATAATGTAATTGTGCTTGCTGAGGGTCTGGATTCGCCAAATGGAGTGGCATTCAGGAACGGCTCGTTATATGTCGCTGAGATATCCCGGATAACCAGGTATGATAATATCGAAGCAAGGCTTGAAAATCCGCCCGAACCCGTTGTAGTTAATGATAGTTTTCCGTCCGACCGCCGTCACGGCGTGAGATATATCGAATTTGGACCTGATGGAAAGTTATATGTGCCTGTAGGAGTGCCATGCAACATTTGTAATAAGGAAAGGGAAGACGAGCGGTACGGAACAATCACAAGAATGGAACCCGATGGAAGCCAGTTTGAGATCTTTGCAAAAGGTATAAGGAATACCGTCGGTTATGACTGGAACCCCGATACTGAAGAATTATGGTTCACTGATAATGGAAGGGACGGTCTTGGGGATAACATACCTCCGGATGAACTCAACCTGGCACCTGAGAAGGGAATGAATTTTGGTTACCCCTATTGTCACGGGGGAGATATTCCTGATCCGGAATTTGGGAAACTCAGGAACTGTTCGGAGTTCACACCACCCGAGATTAAACTGGGCCCACATGTGGCTGCGCTTGGTATGACCTTTTACACAGGTACAATGTTTCCTGAAGAGTACAGGAACCAGATATTTATTGCCGAACATGGTTCATGGGATAGAACAGTTCCAATAGGATATAGGGTTACTCTTGTCAGGTTGGAGAATAGTACGCCTGTCAGTTACGAGCCCTTTGCTGATGGATGGCTCCAGGGGCTTGCAGCCTGGGGAAGACCTGTGGACGTCCTTGTAATGCCTGATGGAGCCTTGCTTGTCTCGGATGATAAGAATAACGCAATTTACAGGATCAGCTATGGCTGATCCGGAAACTTTGCAATATCTGATTTGGATACTTGTGTGAGTATACTGCAACACCTGATCCGGATACCTTTAAAATGTCCCGCGGGAGCCAGTTGGGCTGAGAAAGTAATTATCCAAGCTGAAACAGTGAAAAAGCTGGATCAGGTAAAAACATTTATTTTATATCCTCATATACGTAAGCAGGGGGAATGAGTTGTTATCCAAAATACCTGTCGATATTAAAAGCATATCTGAAGGAGATATCGATAAAGAGATCATCAGAGCCGCGATTGTCGCCGAAATTGATGCTATAAACCTTTATGAACAGATGGCAAACTTAACAAAAAATACGTATGTAAAAGCTGTCCTCATGGATGTAGCAAAAGAGGAAAAAACACACATCGGAGAGTTTCAGGCCCTTTTACTCCAGTTTGATCCTCAACACAAGAAGGAAGTTGAAGCCGGAGCCAGAGATGCTGAAGAAGTACTGTCTAAATAATTTCTCTAGCTCAAGCCTTTTTATGGATATCGGTTAATTTCTTTCTCTCAGAAGTTTCCGGCAATGAACTCTTCAGTCATGCGACATGCTTCAGTATCGGGATACTGTTCAGGCGGATGTTTCATAAAGTACGCCGAAGGCGGATAGAGGACTCCTCCTATTCCGCGGTTAAGAGCAAGCTTGCAGCATCGAATGGCGTCTATCACCACGCCTGCCGAGTTAGGGGAGTCCTCAACCGAAAGCCTGAGCTCAAGGTTCATGGGCACATCACCGAAGAGTTTTCCTTCCATTCTCAGGAAACATACCTTATTGTCTTTCTGCCACGAAATGTAATCGCTGGGGCCTACGTGGATATTTCCGTTCTCAAGCCTGGTTTCGAGTACGGACTGGACGGCTTCAGTCTTCGATTCTCTCTTGGAGGCAAGCCTATCCCTGTTAAGCATGTTAAGAAAATCGGTATTTCCTCCGGTATTAAGCTGGTAAGTTCTCTCCAGTTTTACTCCCCGTTTCTTGAAGAGGTCAGCAAGTGTCCTGTGAACAATGGTCGCTCCCAACTGGGATTTAATATCATCCCCTATGATAGGAAGCTTCCTCTCTTCGAAACGTCTTGCCCACTCAGGATCACTTGCAATAAACACAGGCATGTTGTTGATAAAAGCGCAGCCTGCCTCAAGCGCACATTCGGCATAGAATCGGGCGGCCTGTTCAGAACCTACAGGCATATAATTCAGGAGAATCTCAGCTCCCGCGTCTTTCAGGGCAGATACGATTTCCTCTTTTGTCGCACCTTCGCCCTCTACCGGCAAAAATCTGCATTCTTCAGGATAATCTGCAAGGTGTTCGGAACAGCCATCCAGAACCCTTCCGGCTTTCACCTTCGTCCCTGCCTGCGGAATATTCGGACAGAAAACTTTTGTGCAGTTAGGAAGCGAAAATATAGCTTCTGATACATCTTTTCCGACCTTTCTCCGGTCGATATCAAAAGCTGCTGCCACCTCGATCTCATACGGCAAGTAGCCACCAAGATTCCAATGCATCAGGCCTAAAGAACCCTTGTCCTTTTTTTTCCGGTAGTATTCGATACCCTGCAGAAGTGAACTTGCACAGTTCCCCACTCCCGCAATGGCAATTCTTATCCTGTCTTTACCTGCCGCTGGTACTCCCCCAATAAGCTCAAAATAGAATAATATAGATCTTGCTTTAAAATACACCTTCGAAATATAGTTTGAACATTACTATGAAATACTGGTTTCGAATATTGATCTCAAACTTGGTTTCAAATCTCAGTTTCCAGTCTTGATTTCCCATTTCCCCTGATATATTGCAGGTCTCAAAACCAGTTTCCAGAATGTGGTTTCATAAAGGATAACGAATGGAAACTGTTATGCCTGTTATTGTATGCAAAAAATACTATAAAAAATGTTTTATAAAAAATAAAGATAAGTTAGCCTGTTCACGCTTTTTGAGGCTTATTATTTCGCTTTATCAGGGATATTCAATCTCTTTCCCATATTCGTTTTATGGCGAGTTGAGCCTGAAATCAAATTATAGAGGTTTAGTAGAGTGAAGGAAAATTCCCGCCTTCTCAAAGGTGGGGCGGACCGTCATCTATCTCATAACACATCCTCTGATTATGTTTTTAGGCTTATAAACCTGTAATCTATTGTCTGATCTTTGCTTTGGAAATCAGTTTTACATATTTTTAACTTCCGGCTTGCTTATACCTGTACGCTTCTCAGGATACGCTATCTTGCTCCGCTTGCAGATAAAGGACTCTTCCAGGTCGGCTCCCATCTGCTGTGCCAGCCCCGAAGGAATGCCCATTATCATCAATTCCGGAGGCAGCCAGGAATTCCCGGTTGGGTCGACAGGCCCGACAAAAACTGAGTCTTTCGGCGCATTTTCAGCCATGCCAGCCGGGAAAGTAATCATGGTAGCACAGGTTGGCCCACCTGGGATTATGGTTTTAAAGAAGGGATCAGAACTGCTGAATTGAGCCAGCCCGCAAAGGTTCCTTATCTGCTCTGCGCCTGCAAAGACAATATATGATCTGACAATGTCAGGTTCGATCTCGCCAGTACACGGAGCAATGACCGTGTATTTGCCGTGCGGAAGAATTTTTCCTGCTCGCTCCATCAGTTCATCGAACAGCTCAGGAGTTGCCTTTAAATGTTCAGCAACGCCTCCATGGAAATCTGGCGTGCCCACAGTCACGAAGTACTTAAGTTTTGGATGCGGTTCTGCGAGTCCAGTCCATACCAGTCCACCAGCGCAGCACTGCTCGTGACCTGCCTCAATATAGAGGGGAGGCGTCTCTTTAAAGAAAGCGGAAATATAAACCGCCTTTGCTACACATCGGTCTACAGTGTATGATGGGACAGCTCCTTCGGGGATCTCATCCGTCCCGTAAACACATAATGGGCGTAATTTCAACCTGCCGGCTTCTGTAAGCTTTTTTCCCAGTTCTTCAGGCCTTAACATAATTAACCACCGGTAAACCAATTGATAACTTCCACGCGAAATTTTATTCTTTTAACCAGCCTTTCTCCATCCAGTAGTCACAATTATGTGTCCAGTCCTCTTTGTTGGCAAGAATGACGTATTTGAACCGCTCCCTCCAGGCTTGCTGTCTTGCTTCCTGTTCAGGATATTGCCACTTTTCCTTTATCGCTTTAACAAGATCTTTACCCATTTCACGCGATTTTATAATAGCTTCCTCCATTTCCGAAGGACCTTCTGACATTGCACAGCCCACTCCCCCTATGGCTTTGCCTCCGCACTGCACTATATAATTATCCATTATACCAAGCACAAAATCGATTTCACCGCTGCCTGCGGTTGTTAAGGAAAGGCCGTATTTTCCGTCAAAGAGTTGTTCGTGGACAACAAGCGGGCTTCTATCAAACAGGGTCTTTAGCTGGGCTGTCACATTCGTTATGTAATTGGGGCTGCTCAAAACTATGCCGTCGGCAGCCAGTAACTTTTCCAGTACAGGCTCGAAGTCGTCTTTTATTGTGCATACTCCAGTCTTATGGCAGGAATTGCATGCAGTGCAGTAATTAATCTCCATTTTCGCAATATCAATTGATTCGACCTCTGCTCCTGCTTCTGCGGCTCCATCAAGAGCGGCGTTTACAAGTTTCAAAGTGTTGCTCTGCTCGCCTCTTGGGCTTGACTGTATCCCAACTATCTTCATAAACTTCCTCCCAGTTTATTTTACAAAAGTTACAGTACTATATTTAACTGAAGCTTTATTACCCCTTTTATAACTTTTAAAAAGCGCTGGATGGTATGGATAACTGTAGTATTGAAGTTTCACCATTGTATAATATTCTCTCAGTAATCTGGAATGTCTTAGTAATTCGAGATGTTTTTAGAGTTATACAAAATATCAAGTTTCCAGCTAAATTTTTAGCAGGAAAACTTGAATATATGTAGATCGTATTGACTATGTAAGAAATGGGGGTATGTAACCATGGCAAGAATGAAAAAGTTTATAAAATATTTAATTTTAGGTGGTTTTGTTGGAATATTACTGGTTTACCTCAAGTTTAAAAGAGTAAACATAAAGGAATAAACGTTAAATAATTCTAAAAAAGCTCTGAAAAACGTTATTTCCAAATCTTTTATATATAAAGTATTTTTTTAATTTACATCCAGTTAAGGGAGTTTTTCCGGTCTAATATCAAAAAGGGATTCTAAAAAATAATCCTTCAAGAAATAAGGAATCACGGTTTAGGATTACTCTGGAATACCTTTAGAATTCTAGAATACCATGAAAATAGGTGACAATTTCTCAAGCTTTTATGATATCATGTTAAAATACCTTTAATTTATAGAGAATGATACAAATAAAATAATATATATGCCACATTTTCAATATTCTTTATCATTAACGACTGTTAATTATAAATACTATTTTTTTCTCTATTGTACTCTACAATAATAAGCCTGCGAAAGAGTCTAAAACTAATAAATGATAAGCAATGTAATACTATTCCAAGAAATCCCGGATTTGGAGTGATTTTTTATAGTCTCACATATTTTAATTAACCATTCCACTAATGTGAGGCTCTGTTGTGAGTTGAGAAAAATGGAGTGCATAACTGCATTAAATTATAACTTAATTCACTGGAAAAAGTTGAGGTAGTTAGCGGCATGAAAAAATACGATGTAATTATTGTCGGGGCGGGGATAAGCGGGCTTCTGGCGGCGCTGACGCTTTCAAAGCATGGGAAAAAGGTCCTTGTTCTTGAAAAAAGACAGCATCTGGGTGGAAACTGCAACAGCTACATGGTAGACGGCTATCAGGTGGACACTGGAGCACACGCGATAACTCATCTGACTGAAGGACCTCTTAAAAGGCTGATGGATAACTACTTTGATTTTTTGCCTGTATTCGAGGACTACGGAAATTACTATGTCAGGACTGAAAACGCACTTGTTAAGGTTCCTTCTAACCTTAAAGATTTCGTAACTTTTGATGTGCTTCCGAGAAAGGATAGAGTCCTGCTTTCACAAACCCTGACAAAAGCTCTTACCCTTTCTTCATTCGGGATAGACCTTTCTGACAAGTCAGTGTATGATTTCCTGCCTAAAGGCCTTTCAAAGGAAACTTATGATTTCGTGGATACGATATCGGCTTTCCTATCAGGCCGGTCAATGAAAGAAACCTCTGCCCAGCGAGTTCTGTCAGGAAGCAGCTTTGTCAGGGACAGCATTACCCAGGAACAATTTGATGCGATGATCGGCAGACTGGAACCAAAAAAACGGCAATCAACGGAGTCCATCCTTGCCTCGATCCTTCCATCTCATCTTCACGCTTCCCTGCAGGCCAGAATGACCAAGGTTACCCAGCCTTTTACTTCCCTGGAGAGACTTGCAACGAATGAGGTGAACTACTCTCAGGGCTACCCAAGAAAAGGCTTAAAAGCCTTGCTCAACGCCATTCTTTATTCTCTGCCCGAGACCGTAGAGATCAAAAAAGAATGTGAGGTCAAATCCATCCTTATACAGGACGAAAAAGTTTCAGGCGTGGAAGCCGACGAAATTTATGTATCTGACCTTGTTATTTATACAGGCTTTGCAACCGAGCTTCCCAGACTTATAAAAGATCTCCCCCGAGAGTATATTGAAAATCTGGAAGGTATAGTCCACAGCAAAAGCCTGACCATCTGGTTGGGACTGGAAAGAGAGCTTCCCGAGTTCAATTACACAGGTTCAGAAATCTGGTTCAAAGATTTTGCTTACTGGGCAATGCCTATCAGTAACTATGACCCTTCGCTTGCCCCCAAGGATAAACAGCTTATAGGCTTTTCTTTCGTTATCGATGAGAATAAAAGCGAGGAGAAGGAGCTTAAGAAGGCTTACGAAATGATTTTCCGTGCCCATCCTGATCTGGAGAAGCATATAGAGATGCAGCACGAACAGATAATGATCCCGGAGAAAGCCGCAGTCACAATTAATGGGAAATTCGCAGATATTCGGACTCCGGTTAAAAATCTCTATATTGCAGGCACAGATACTGATAAGCGCAGCATGGGGATTACCCGGGCCTCGTACTCGATCATCGAGCTTTTAAAGATCCTTAATGAGGACGGAAACCTTCATTAAACTCCTTGCTCCATGTTAGAGCGGGAAAGGGATATGTTTTCGGGTTAAATTGAAGGGTAAATGGCAATTTCTCACATTTCAAGCAGGAGGGAATAAAATTAGCAGCTTTTCAGGGTCCAAAGGAATCCTAAGCCTTATTTCAGGGATAATAAGTGTACTTATTTCCCTTTCTTTCTGGATCAGCGCAGGGAGCTTATTTTTAACCTCTTTCTCAATACCTTTTTCTATTCTTGGGATCCTGCTGGCCAGATCCCGGCTTAAAGAATTCGAAGACGCAATTGCAAAAGCAGGACTTACAGCAAGCGTTTTTGGTTTTCTGCTCAATATTGCGTCCTTTATCTTCTTCCTGGTTTTTTTTAGGTGAGAGAGGCTTCAACCAAATTTTTTTCTTTTTTAATATTGTGCACTTTTATAATATTTCTTTATATTTTTAATTTATGATTCGCATGGATAATATAAATTTCAAAAACTTATTATTTTGATAATCTCTATAGACCTTTTTAATGTCAGATATTTTCAGTCTAATACTTTTCAGGATTTTATTATTATTTCAAGGATTAAAAATCCTTAAACAGTGCTTTTTTCTCATGATAAAGCTAATATCCTCACATATCTATACTTACTTGAGAGAGAACCTGGGGGCATGAAGTGATTCTACCGCTCGATGAAAATGAGGCTCTGGAACTGGGACTTAATCTGGTTGATGAGAAGAATGAAGCCGAGATTAATGAAGTCCTTGACTATCTCTTCGAGCTTGTGTTGAAGTATGTAAAAGAAGGACAGGAAGATGACACAAAACGACTGATCGAATATATTAAAAAGATAGGACAAGCGGCAGCTATTGCCGGGCTTGAGTCGATCGTTGTTAATACACTTCTACTTTTTCCTCAAGTTGCCAGAAAAGCATGCAAGCAGCATATGGAAAATGCACTTGTGAACATAGTACTCGCGTTTGGAGAAATTGGAAAGATCGCAGCGGGGAAAAAAATGGAAACTCCCGCAAAGATTGCAGCCTCCTGCCTTGGTGAGATGGGAAACACCGCGGCTTCCAGAAGAGCCAGAAAGGAAACAGTTGCAGTTATTTTTGCTCTTGGGGAAATTGGAAAAAGCGTTACATGGCAGAGATTGGGGGATGTCGCAAGCAGTACAGTAGCCCTTCTCGGGGAAACCGGAAAAGTTGCGGCAAGCCAGAAATTTGAGGATGCAGCATTGAATGCTGAGCTGTTGCTTCAGGAAATTGGAACAGGGGCTATTGAAAAAAACCTGAAAGAAACTGCGGATATAAGTGTTCGTTCTATCCGTGACATAGGAAAAACTGCAGACAGGCAGGGACTTAATAGGGCTTTACTCCAGGCAGCTTATTCACTTGAAACAATTAAATTTAATGCCGAGGATCGCTATCTGATGAGCGCATCTATAATTGCCGAAGTGGCTCTCCTGCACTTTGAAAGATTGGAAATTCAAAGACTGGAAGACAAGCTGAATAAAATTTCCAGAGGGAGAAGGAAATATCCAGGTATGGGATTATGAACTTTTACGTTCAGGTTAATGAGTACTCTTATCAAGTCAAATTAAAGCAATCAGCTCAGTGTCAGTTAATCCAGGTGTAGAATAGCAATATCTGCCTTCCTCCAGGGAAAGAAGTGAAGGAAAAATTATTTGGCTTTAAGATGCCTTTTCCCGAAATAAGAATTTAAGTGGGGTGTTCTGAACGTCTATTTTAAACGAAGCTGGGGCAACAGACCTCGGGCTAACTTCAGTTAAGGATAATGATGAGCTTGGTGTGCTACGATCCATAGATTTCCTTACGGAACGGGGGACCGAGTACATAAATAAGAAACTTGAGCCCGATGCAAAAAAGGCCATTATCAGTATAAGATATATAGGCAGCGCGGCTGTTTTCCAGAAAATGGAAACAGGGGTGTTTTTATCGCTTTTTTCACTTGGAAAGATGGCCAAAATTGCAAGAGAACAGGAGATGACCGATACCGGTTTAAGCATCCTTTATTCTCTATGCGCGATCGGGAAAGCGGCAGTTGGACAGAATATGGAGTCTGCTGTCAGGATTGCAGTCGCATACCTTGGGGAAATTGCAAATTCCGCATCGCTTCAGAAAACCGAGAGAGAGGCTCTGGTTGCGGCTCTGGCTATAGGGTCTATAGGAAAAGAAACTTTTGGACACCAGAGTATCAGAGTTCCGGGCAATGGAGGATTTTTCCCTCCAAAATCATGTGTTATCTTATCCCAACCTCAAGGAAAAGATGTAATTGTCTTCTCAGGAGAATTTCCGGGCATTTTCAGCCTGTTTATTCAACAGGGAGCAGATACCGATATCCCTCTCAACACTCTTGCCCTCTCAGAAGATGAAATTTCTTACACGGACCTCAACGACTTCGAAAATATAATCATGAGAACTACCAATTCTCTGGATACGATGATTTTTGAGGTTAAAGAAAGGTTTTTAATAAGTCACATGCTTACGGCAAAACTTGCTCTGGACACTCTCAATGGTTCTGAATATATACATGAGGCTGAATCTCTGGATTAAAAGTCTCGATAAAGCTTAATTGCAAGTTGCGCCAATAGCCTTGTCTGAGTTTCAGTCCAGGAACTCCCTGGATTTCTGGTAAACTGTTAAACTCAACACAGCTGAAAAGGGTTTGAGTTACTGACCGGTTTTAAAAGCCAGGGTATCATCTTTTTTATAGACTATATCGCCGAATAAAGAAAAAGCTATATACTAGCTATCTAGGATTACTTCACCGGCGGTTCTGCATGTCTCAATTATGATTTAACAATGAAATGCGAGTGCAAGCCATAACTTACAGAGTTGGAAAATGATTGAATAATGAATTTTCTACGCTTTTGAATTCTCAACTGATTACATTAAGTATTTACATTCGCAGACTACTGGAAGTAATGCTAGTTCTGATTATTCTTTAAAAATACTAAGAATTTTAGAATTTAAGGCTCATTTTTCAGAATATATATTTCCAAATGATTTTATTATTCCAATTTATTATTCTTACATGTTGTAATAAGATCGGGATTTATTTTTTACCGGGGTAACTTTACCAATCAGGGGGTTATTGGTTCATGAAAGGCGAGTTAGTTCAGATTATTCTCATAATTTTTCTTATTATGCTTGGGACAGCCGTAACCCAGGGTGATGCTTCTGTTATTATAGTAAATAACAGTGGGGAAGGAAACTATACTTCGATCCAGGAAGCTGTCAGGAATGCACAGCACGGAGATACAATTCTTGTAAGCCCTGGAGTATACAGGGAAAATATAAAAGTAGATAAGGAGCTCACAATTCTCTCATATTCTACTCTTTCAGGCAGCCAGACTAACCGTACCTATGTTATAGGCGCAATGCCTGGCAATGCTGTCTTCAATATCAGCACAGACAACGTGACAATAGAAGGTTTTCATATTGCAGGAGATCCTTCTGGTACGGATAAGTACGGAAATGCAGGGTTTTACCTTGAAAGTGTGCGGAACTGTTCATTACGCAATAACACGCTGATGCTTAATGATCTGGGCATTGTTCTCAAGAATTCTCAGGGCAACTATCTTGAAGGAAACCTTGTAAGTCTTGGAAGTAAGGGAATTACACTTGACAATTCTGAGGATAATGTACTGTCAGATAATCTGGTATTGAGAAACGACCAGGGAGTTTCGTTGAACAATTCCTTTAACAATACTCTTATTAACAATACTGCAGATTCAAACGAAATAGGTATCTTCCTGAAAATGTCACAGGGGAATGAACTTGCTTACAATCTCGTTTTGAAAAATAAATACGGAATTCGGGGTCATTCGGCAGGGACAAATATTCTGACCAGTAATAATCTGTACCTCAACGACGTTGGAGTACATCTTAGCGATTCATCTAACAATTCACTCTATGGGAATGAATTTATTAATGTGGCCAATGCCATAGATGAAGGAAGGAATATCTGGAACAGCAGTTCGGCAGGTAATTTCTGGGATAATCATGAGAGGACAGAAGCTGATGAAAACGGCATAATAGGCACTCCCTATGTTATTAACAGGACTAGAGGGACTGCAGACTATATGCCTCTGGTAAACAGGCTTTCATCAGATGACAGCTCACAGAATCGGAACATCAAAGATAATACATTATCTATCCTGTTTAATAAGAAATACCCTCCGATTTTCCCGCGTACCCGGGAAAAAGGAATTGTTATCGAGACGATTGAACTTGAGCAGATAAACAAATCCCTTGATGAAGGACCGGTTTTTTTGAGACTCGGAGCTGAATGGTGCAGCGCCTGCCAGTCCATGAGACCTATCCTTGATGAGCTGGCAGCCGAGTACGGAGAAAATGCAACGATTATGTCTATAAACATAAACCAGAACATCCAGCTTGCGACCTATTTTGATGTCGGCTATATCCCTGACTCTACCGTAATTATGGGCATTGAGAATGGAAAGTACATTTATATGCAGCCAGATGGGAATATAACCACAGACAGAGTCAGCGCAAGAATTGTAGGATTACAGAATAAGGATGAATATGAAAAAGTTCTGAAACACGCCCTTGCCTATGAAGAAAAAAGAAAAACCGTATAAATGGAATCTCTGGCAAAGTAGACTTAATCTAAACTCGACTTCAAAACCTGAGATTCCATAAAAACGGAAAATACTCTTTTAAATGAACTGCCTCGATTACAAAATAGTAACACTAATAATCTCGTAACTTCATAGAGTAAGCCGGTCTTTATTACCTGTACGGGCTATAGGCTCTACGCAAAATTTACAACCGATAGGATGCGAAGAATGCGAAGCAGCAATTGAAAAATTACAGGGAAAGACCTAGACTTAAAGTGTTATGACTTAAAGTGTTATATCATAAATAAAGAGGGGCAAAAAGGATGATTACATTAAATGAGGCAGAGGCAGTTGAAGTAAGTTTATCTGCAGTTGACGAAGGAGATGAGACCAGAGCTTTCCAGGCTCTGGACTCCCTTACAGGGATTGCGGCAGATTTCCTTTCTGAAAATGAAGAGGCAGATGCCGAGAGAGTTATTCTATCAATTGAGAATGCTGCACAGGCAGCTGCAGAAAGAGATATGGAACTTGTTACCATTAATTCTATTCTGTCCCTCGGGAAACTGGCAAGGGCAGCAGCAGATAAAGGATTAGAGTCCGCCCTGGGCAGAGCCTTTATAGCAATAGGAAAATTGGGAGAAGCTGCTGCTGCACATTCGCTTGAAGCAGGCTCTAAGGTCGCTGCTTCAACCCTTCTGGAGATCTGGAAGTTTTCCTCCGAATCGTGGGATCAG